>NZ_JACDUS010000005.1 GCF_013761005.1 Desulfosalsimonas propionicica | reverse complement strand
GGGCTGCAATCATATTTTTCGGCTTTTCAAGTGACAAATCGAGCTTAATTTCAGAAGTTTAAACTGAATTTAGCTCCTCAGAAAGTTGAGTTAAAATCATAAGGTTTTTCATCTGATACCCCGGAGTCTGCTTCAAATTCCCGGCGCCGGCGCTGGATGTTCCGGTTTTTCAGGCAAGCCTGCATGCGGGCCGGGCGCAGCCCTTTTTGGTCATGACAATCTGCCAGAGATTGGTATGCCGGGCGCGAAACACACCGGCGCAACTCAGCAGGTAGAACTTCCACATCCGGTAGAAACGCTCACCGTATTGTTCTTTGTGCTTCTGCCAGCAATTTTCAAAATTTTCATGCCAGGCCATCAGGGTTTTGTCATAGTCGGGTCCGAAGTTGTGCCAGTCTTCCATGACGAAAAGGCCTTCCATGGCCCGGCCGATCTGGCTGATCGAAGGCAGCATGGAATTGGGGAAAATGTATTTGTCCAGCCAGGGATCGGTCGTGGTGGCGCTGGCATTGCCGCCGATGGTCTGGATCAAGGCGATGCCGTCGTCTTTCAGGCAGCGCGCGGTGGTTTCCATGTAAGTCCGGTAATTTTTATATCCCACATGCTCCAGCATGCCCACAGACAGCACGCGGTCGTATTGTCCGGTTACATCACGGTAGTCCTGGAGCTTTATGTCAACGGGCAGCCCGCTGCACAGGTCCCGGGCCAGATCGGCCTGCTCCTGCGAGATGGTAATGCCGGTGACGTTTGCGCCGTATTTTTCCGCGGCATATCCGGCAAAAGATCCCCAGCCGCATCCGATGTCAAGAACGCGCATCCCCGGGGAAAGTTCCATTTTCCGGCAAATCAGGTCCAGTTTGGCTTCCTGGGCTTCATTCAGGTTCTGCGCGCCGGCCCAGTATCCGCACGTATAGGTCATCCGATCATCGAGCATGTCCCGGTAAAACGCGTTGCCCACGTCATAATGGCGCAAACCCACCTCATAGGATCGCTTTCCTTTCTGCAGGTTCAGGAGCCGGGCGTTTAGGGCATGGAGATAAAATTGCCAGTTACCTTCAAAATATTTTTTCAAATCCGCCCGAAAAATCCGGTTGAAAAACGCGTCCAGTGCATGGCAGTCCCACCACCCGTCCATGTAGCTTTCACCAACGCCAATGCTTCCCTCCCTTATGACCCGGTCATACAGGTCGTTGTTATGGACAATGATGTCATGGGGCCTGCCGCCGTTAATTGTAATACCGGCATAATCCAGCGCCTCCTGGATATATTGCCGGGAGCTTTTGGCTCTCCCCAACACGGAGGAGAGAACTCGCGGCTTTTGATAAATACCGGATGTTGTTGTTTCCATGTCTGTCTCTCCATTTGATTTGTTTCTTTTCCTTCATATGCGATTCCGTTCTGTTGGTTTTTAATGAACCTCTACTCTTCTGAAACAGGATATTTCGTGCCCAAAAGACTGGGACGAAAGAGGTTAAGGCCATTATCTATTATTTACCCATAGTAAAGCAAATTTTATGCCGAAAAAAAGCAGACGAGTGAGATAAAATCCTATCTTTTTGAAATAAATGTTTTTTCTTTATAAAGCAGGAAATGTCAAAACAGGATGAGAAAAGGCAGGCGTTTCATATAGTGAAACAGTTTCACAGAGTGTTTTACTTCATGTTTCAACTCCGTTTTGCCCGGGGGCACCGCTGCGGCCGCCTGCATTAAAGGCCGTACTTTTTTATTTTCCGCCACAACGTCGAGCGGCCCATGCTAAGAGACCTGGCGGCCATGGTGCGGTTTCCGCGGCAGTTCTCCAGAACGCTCTTGATTTTCAGGGCTTCTTCTGCCTCATGGGGCAGAAGCGCTCCCCCCCAGTCTTTAGAATCCGAATCCCGGCGTTCCCTGACTTCCTCCGGCAGGTGCTCCAGTTCGATCCAGCCGTTTTTACAGGCGATAAAGGCAAACTCGATGATATTTTCCAGTTCGCGGATATTGCCGGGAAAGGGATAATCGAAAAGCGCGGCAAGGGCCTGGGCTGTGGCGCCCTGAACGGCGCGGCCTTTGATCAGGTTGAATTTCTGAATAAAATGATCCACCAAAAGAGGAATATCCTCTTTTCTCCGGGCCAGGGGCGGCAGTTGAATCCTGGCCACGCCCACCCGGTAGTAAAGATCGGTCCGGAACTGCCCCTGGCCCATCAGCTCCTGCAAATCCTCGTTGGCTGCAGTGATCAAACGAAAATCCGAATGCCGGGGCCCGGAAGCCCCCAGCGGGGTGAACTGCCCGTCTTCCAGAACCCGCAGCAGATCCGCCTGAAAAGACATGGAGGTGGCGCAGATTTCATCCAGAAAAAGCGTGCCCCCGTCGGCCATCTCAAACCGTCCCTGCCGGTCCTTGACAGCACCGGTAAAAGCGCCCCTCTTATGCCCGAAAAGCTCGGATTCCAGCAGCGTCTCAGGAAGGGCGGCGCAGTTGACCGCCACAAAAGGGCCGTCTTTGCGCCGGCTCAGCCGGTGAATCGCTTTAGCCACCATTTCCTTGCCCGTGCCGGTGTCCCCCTCGATGAGCACCGCGCTATCGCTTTCGGCGATGTCGGGCAGAAAGGAAAGGATCTTGCGCATGGCCGGTGACCGGCCGATAATATCCTCGATGGTGTAATCCCGGGTCACCTGTTTGCGAAGCTTTTCCAGGTCCGTAAGATCACGGATGGTTTCCACAAGTCCGGTGGCCCTGCCCTGTTCGTCGTAGAGCAGCTCGCAGTTGATGGCAACGGTTTTTACCGTGCTGGACTCACCGATAATCCTTGTTTGCCGTTCCCCGGGGGAGGCCCCGCCGGCCAGCAGATCATCCACCGGGCATCTGCGGCGGCACAGCTCACTTTGAAGCACCTCATGGCATTTGCGGCCGATCATGTCATCGGCGCCATACCCGATAATCGCCTCGGCCGCCGGATTGGCATAGGTCACGGTTTTTTCAAGGTCAAAGGTGAGAACCCCTTCCCGGATGCTTTCCACGATCGTGCAGCAGTGCGACGGCGGCAGCGCCATAAATCGGCATGAGGTAGGGCTTGAGGGTGGATCAAAATTTTGTTTGGTCATCGGCATCGTCCTTTCAGCAGCACGCAACAAACCAGAATTATATTATATATAGTATCGGTTTGGAATGCCGGGGTCAACGGTTTTAAATAAGCCGTATTTTTCGGAATCATTCAATTGTGATGGTTTCGTAAAAAATCGTGATCAGACGACTTTTTACGAAGTCGTCAATTGTATTTATCGAAGAAATCTATAAAAACATAACTATTTATAGAAATTAAAAATTTGACACATCCATATGACCGGCCTATACGGTTGACCCATTGCATGAAACCCGATCAATATCCGGAAAGGAGTCAATGGATGAGCAGCAACGCGCCGACGGAACCGCTGATGAACGACGGGCTCGACAGTGAGCCCCCGGCCAAACGGGCATTGCAGTATGTATTGCAAAAAAAGGAAGAAGGCTGGCCGGTTGCCGGCATCTATTGCGGATACGCACCCATTGAACTGATGCAGGCCATGAAAATCGTGCCGGCACTGCTGTGCGCCTTTTCCAGGGTGCCCATCGAATCGGCCGAAGAAGTACTGCCCGCCAACCTGTGCCCGCTGATCAAGTCCAGCTACGGATTTATCCGGGAAGGGACCTGCCCGTTTTTCTCGGCGGCCGACGTGGTTGTGGCAGAGACCACCTGCGACGGCAAGAAAAAGATGTTTGAGCTCATCGCGGAACTGCGCCCCTTACATGTCATGGACCTGCCGCAGATGCCCGAACAAAACGAGGCAAAAGCGGTCTGGCGGCAAATGATTGTAAGGCTCAAAAACTTTCTGGAGCGGCAAACAGGCCGGTCAGCCACGGAAGAGCAAATCGAGGAGGCCATCTCCTGGTCCAACCGGAAAAACCGCCTGGCCCGGAAAATATTTGAATATGCCGCGCTTTGCCCCCCGGTAATCTCCCGGAAGGAGATCTATGACATCTCCTTTCTGGCCATGCCCTCGACCGGCTTTGACGTCATCCCCCTGCTGGAGGAAAAACTCGAAAAACTGGAAAAAAGAAAGCAGGCCGGCCGGTATTTCGGCACCCCGGACGCCCCCCGGGTCCTTGTTACGGGGTGTCCCATCGGAGGCGATGCCACGAAAATATTCAGGGTCATCGAAGAAGCCGGCGGGGTCGTGGTGGCCCCGGATTCATGCACCGGCACAAAAACGTTTAACAATGACATCGCGGAAAACACCGGCGATCCCATCGGCGCCCTGGCAGAACGATACCTGAAAATCCCGTGCGCCTGCATGACACCCAACACCGGGCGCATGACCGCCCTGTCGAAACTCATCGAAACCTACCGGCCGGACGTGGTGGTCGATTTTATCCTGCAGGCATGCCACGGATACAACGTGGAATCCCGCCGGATCGCCGATCACGTAAAAAACCACCACGGCCTGCCTTTTTTAAAGGTGGAAACCGATTATTCGGATGCGGATACGGGCCAGCTCAAAACCCGGATCGAGGCGCTTTTTGAGACCCTGCCCAAGGCGGCGGACGCCAATTGACCCCCGGTCCGCTTTCTGCTGCCATCAAAAAAAACTGCCCTACCAAAGTTCCGGCCGCCGGCTATAATCCGGCGGCCGGTTTTTCTCAGGACTCCGGATCAGCGCAAATTTCCGGATTCACTGCGTTGCGAACAGCACCCCCGGCCGGCTTCATCCTTCTTTTTTTCCGATTCCTCCTGCTGGCTCTCCTGCTCTGCGTTTTCGAGCTCGATACTGCAGCAGCTGGGTTTCCTTCCGAAAATTTTCTGCAGCAACCCTTTTTTCTTTTCTTCAGCCATAACTTGCCTCCTTTTTTTTGACAGGTTTACACCTGATATAGGTTACAGTATCATGTTAAATGCGTATCCGCCGATCACCGCGGTTGTAAAAACAACAAACACAAATGAAGCCACCAGCCGTTTTTTAAATATTCCTGCCAGCATGGTCATCTCCGGAATCGCCATACCGGCGCCGCCGATGATCAGGGCAATCACCGCCCCCATGCTCATGCCTTTTTCAGCCAGAGCCAGTCCGATGGGAATGGCCGATTCGGCCCGGATGTACAAGGGGACCCCGATGACCGCGGCAATCGGTATGGCCAGCGGATTGCCGGGCCCGGCCGCTGTCACGATCCATTCCTGTGGAATATATCCGTAAATCACAGCCCCGATCCCCACGCCGACCAGGAGATAGATCAGCACCCCCCGGAAATCGGTCCAGGCAGAAGCAAAAGCGCTTTTCAGCTTATCCGGAAAAGCCGCCGGAATTTCCAGCTCTCCGCTGTCGCAGCACCCCCCTTTTACCCGGACGTTTTTTACATACCGGCCGCCTCCGGCCTTCTCCAGAACGATTCCAAAGCAGATGGCGCCTGCAAAAGTAACCGCAAAATAGATCAGGCAGGCTTTTAAGCCCATGAGCACCGCAACCATTCCGATAATAATGGGGTTGAGCAGCGGGGATGCGATCACAAATGTCATGACCGGACCAAAAGGCGCCCCGGCGTTGAGAAAACCAAGCGTCATGGGGATTGTGGAGCAGGCACAAAACGGGGTCAATGCCCCGACAATGCCGGCAAGGAAATTGCCGAAAATGCCCCGCCTGGAAAGCCACTGCCGGAGGCGGTCACGGGGAATATACATTAAAATCAGGGCCACAATTGCGCTAATTCCGATAAACAGGACTGTCAGCTCAGCGGTAATGACTGCAAAATATTTCAGCGAAGTAAAAAGATTGTTCATTATGCCCTCTTAAAAGTTGTCAATGTCAACCATTTATCCAAAAAAAATTTACTCTTTCACTGCCCCGGCCACCCGGAAAAAGACCTCTTTGATTTTCTGTCTGGATTCAGAGGGGAACCTGGATAAAAGCGCTTCAAATTGCTGCTGATACCGCAGATCTGCCATCCGAAGCATCTCCCGGCCCTTGTCCGTGGGTTCAATGCAGCATACCCTGCCGTCTTCGCGGGATTTTAGCTTTTTGATATAGCCCTTTTTTCCCAGTCGGTTGACCACTCTTGTGGCCCCGCTTTTGCTGAAACCAAGGCTGCGCCCCACTTCCTGCACGGAACAGTTCCGGGTGGCTGAAACCTTGTCCAGGGCAATGAACTCAGGCATGGAAAGATCTTCACAGCATTCCCCGTTCAGGCCCCTGGGACCGAAGTGCCAGGCGATTGTGGCAAGTGTACTGCCAATCTCTGAAAACATTGTCTTTTACCCTTCGATGGCTTTACAAACGCTCTTTTGCAAAAGTATTATCCTTTGCCCCGGAAAAAATTCCGCGTTCCTGTCTGCTTGTACTTTTACATTATGAACTTTAATTGACAATGTCAACTATTTTTCGCATTGAATGGGGTCAAGCTCTGGAAAAAGATTCCGGGAAATCACCCAGGGAACAGCCCCGGTTAAAAGTTGCCGGAAACGATCGGATGCCGCTTTAAAGCAACAGTTTGAGGATATGGCCAACAAATTATTGTCAAGATTAAAGATTTGACCCCTATTGCGACTTCCGTTTCTCAAATGCATGCGTCCTTGTTTAACATACAGGATGCATCATCCTGCTTTTCAATCTGTATGGTGGAATGTTCTATTCCGAAACGATCATGAAGCTGTTGCTGGAGTTTCGGCAGGAAGTCATTTTCTAAAGCACCATCTTTGACAATCACATGAACAGACAGCGCAACTTCGGTTGTGCTCATCGCCCAGACATGCAGATCATGTATCTTAATCACGTTTTCAAGACTGGTTAAGTATCTTTTTATTCCAGCGATATCAATACCCCGGGGAACCGAATCGATGGCAAGGTTCATCGAATCACGAAGCAATGACCAGGTACCGACGAGGATAACAGCTACGATGAGAAGACTGATCAGTGGATCAATCAACAACCAACCTGTAAACATAATCATTATGCCCGCCACCACGACACCGAGTGAGACACCGGCATCGGCTGCCATATGAAGGAATGCTCCTTTGATATTCAGGTCATGTTTCCGGCCGGATACAAAAAGCAAAGCTGTGACAGCATTAATAACGACACCGATGGCGGCAACCACGATAACAATCATCGCTTCGACCGGCTTTGGATCGAAGAACCGGCCAATCGCTTCCCATGTGATTGCGCCCAGCGCAACCAGAAGCACGATGGCATTGGCCAAAGACGCCATGATGGTTAATTTTCGGAAACCATATGTCCGTTTCTCAGACGCCGGTTTCGCAGCGAGCAAAGCCGCACCCCAGGCGAGCAGCAAGCTTAGCACATCGCTCAAATTGTGCCCTGCGTCAGCTATCAGGGCCAATGACCCGGCCGCAATGCCATAGCCCGCTTCAATGCCAACGAAAAGGACATTAAGTATAATGCCAATCCCAAAGGCGCGGTTGTAATTTCCGGTTTGATGCTGGTGGCTGTTGTTATCAATCATATCCATCATTATCCCCTTGGCCAGTACATGATCACCGCCACGCCGATCAATGCGATGATCCCTCCGATGATATCAAACCGATCGGGCGGTATGCCGTCGATCTTCCGGCTGTTCTGTTAATGAAATCATAGGCCGGAACGATCCTAATGGCAAGTGTTGACAAATCGGCTTTGGCTACTTGTCCCGGCCGACTCGATTGTATTTTCATTTCAATTTTCCCTGAGTTTAAAAGTAAGTATCAAGCCGCCTGTTCGCCGCGCCGTCCGCTGCTGATTCTTACCGCGTTTTCAACGGGCAGGACATAGATTTTGCCATCGCCTCGAAGGCCGGTATGGGCGGCCTTTTCAATGGTTTCCACCACTTTTTCAGCCAGTTCGTCCCGGCAGGCCAGTTCCAGCCTTATATGGGGCTTATAGTCCAGCGATATCTCCGATGCCGTTCGGTCCCGGCCGAACCCGCGCACATCGGAATTGCTGCAGCCCGTCAGTCCCTCGACTTTGTGGAGCGCCAGCATCACGTCATCGATTTTGTTGAGTTTGACGTAGGCAATGATCATTTTCATATTTCTGCTCCTTAGTTCCCGTTGGTTTCGGTTTCAATGCGCGGTGCAAACCATTTATAAAGACTCGGCAGCACCAGCAGGGTCAAAAAAGTTGAAGAGACCAGGCCGCCGATGACCACCACGGCCAGGGGTTTTTGCACCTCGCTGCCCGTGCCCGACGAAAGCAGCAGCGGGATTAAGCCGAGGGCCGTGGTCGCGGCCGTCATGAGCACCGGCCGCAGCCGCAGGCAGGCCCCCTGAATCGATGCGGCACTGACCGGGACGCCTTCCCGGACGAGCTGGTTGATATAGGTGACCAGCACCATCCCGTTTTCCAGGGCAATTCCGAATAATGCGATAAATCCCACTGACGCGGGAACCGAAAGATTCTGCCCGCCAATCCAAAGCGCCACCACCCCGCCGACTAAGGCCAGGGGGATGTTGAGCAGGATGAGCAGGGTGCTGGAAAATGTCTTAAAGCTCATGTAGAGCATCAGTGCGATGAGCGCCAGCGTGACCGGAATCACGATGGCCAGGCGCTGGTTGGCCTGCTGCTGCAGTTCAAACTGCCCGCCCCAGTTGATAAAATAGCCGGCCGGCAGGTCGATGTCGGCTGCAATCCGCTTTTGGGCTTCTTCCACGAAGCTGCCGATATCCCGGCCCACCACGTTGCATTGAACGGCGATATAGCGCTGGTTGTTTTCCCGAAGGATCTGGCGGGGGCCCACCACGGTTTTCACGGTTGCCAGCTCGGAAAGCGGCAGGCGAACCCCCTCCGGGGTCTGCACGATAATATTTTCGATGGCCTCGGGGGTGCTTCGGGCTGAGGCTTCATATCGGACGTAAATGTCAAACCGGCGAATGCCTTCAAATACTTGCCCGGCTTCCACTCCGCCCACTGCGGCTCGGATCACGTCCTGGATATCGGCAATGTTTATGCCATACCGGGCCGCGGCCTCCTGGTCCGGGCGGATGATGAGCTGCGGCGCACCGGTCATCTGCTGCACCTGAACGTCTGCTGCGCCGGCAACATCGCGCAGCACGGCGCCGATGGCATCGCCTTTCTCCTTGAGAGTGCCGATGCGGTTGCCAAACAGTTTCACGGCCAGCTCCGCTTTCACGCCGCCGATGAGCTCGTCGACGCTCAATTGGATCGGCTGGGTGATATTGGCCTGAACCCCGGGAAACCCCTTGAGTTTCTCCCGGATTTTGGCCTCGATATCGGGCTGCGTTTTCGCATCCGTCCACTCGAATTCGGGTTTTAACAACACATTCATGTGGCTGACATTCACCGGCGCCGAATGCGCCCCGACCTCGCCGCGCCCGATGCGGCTGACCACTTCGGATACCTCCGGTATCGCAAGAAAACGCTTTTCCAAAAGCATCACGTTGCGCTTGCTTTCAGAAATGGATGCCGAGGGCGCAAATGTGAGGTTCACCATGATATCGCCTTCCAGGAGCCGCGGGGTGAATTCCTGGCCGAGACGCGGATAGATGAGCGCCCCGATGACAAGCAGCAGCACGGAAAGGCTGACGGCCAGCCACCGGAACCGGACGAAAAATCCGACCAGCGGCCTATAGGGTTTAAGCAGCGCCCGCACCACCAGGGGTTCTTTCGGCGCCGGCGCTGTTGGCCCCGAGGATTTGCTGCCGGGGCGTTTGAGCAGCAGTGCGCTCAGCGCCGGCGTCTGAAAAATGCTGTAGATCATCGCTCCCAGCATGGCAATGGATACGGTGTAGGCCAGCGGCCGGAAGGTCTTGCCCTCCACCCCTTCCAGGGTAAACAGCGGGAGAAACACGATGATAATAATGCTGATGGCAAACAGAATCGGCCGTCCCACTTCCCGGCAGGCCCGGGAAACCACGTGGGATACGGATTCGTCCGGGTCGGAGCGGCGCAGCATGCGATCGGCGTTTTCCACCATCACGATGGTGCCGTCGACCATCATCCCGATGGCAATGGCCACCCCGCCCAGGGTCATCAGGTTGGCGGACATGCCCGTGACGCGCATGACGATGAAAGTAAACAATACGGAAAAGGGAATGGCCAGGGACACAATCAGGCTGGGCCGGATGCCGCCCATGAACACGAACACCACCACCAGCACCAACCCGATACCCTGGACCAGGGCGGTTGTGACCGTGTTGACCGAAGCGTCCACAATGGTTTTCTGCTCGTAAAACGGCACGATTTCGACACCTTCCGGCAGACTGTTCTGGATTTCCGCCAGTTTTTCCTGGACCCGCGCAATAACAGTCGACGAATTGGTGCCGATCAGCTTGATGACCATGCCCGCCACGATCTCCGCTTCGCCGTTTCGGGTTTGAAGCCCCCGGCGGATGGCGCCGCCGATCTTTATATCCGCCACGTCGGCGAGATAAACCGGCCGGCCGCCTGCGCTTTTGAGCACGATTTTTTCCAGATCGGCAAGGCCTTCGGCCAAACCTTCGGAACGGACGATCAACTGCTCGCCGTTTTGCTCCAGGAACTGGGCGCCGACGTTGCGGTTGTTTTTTCCGATCTGTTCAATAACCCCTTGCAGGGACAGCTTATAGCGCAGCAGGGCATCCGGATCCACCACCACCTGAAACTGCTTTTCGTGACCGCCGATGCCGAGCACCTCGGTGACCCCGGGAACGGTCTGGAGATTGAACTTCACGATCCAGTCCTGGAAGGTTCTCAGTTCGGTCAGGGAATAGGTTCCGGTGGTGTCATTCAGATAATAGTAAAGAATTTGCCCCTGGCCGGTGGCAATGGGCCCCATCTGCGGGTCACCGAACCCCTCCGGGATTTGCTCGCGGGCTTCGCCGAGTTTTTCGCCCGCCACCTGCCGGGCAAAATAAATGTCGGTGCCGTCCTCGAAATAAATATTGACCACCGACAGTCCGAAATTCGAAACGGACCGGATTGCGCGCACCTTAGGCAAACCGGTCATCTTGGCCTCAATGGGATAGGTGACGTATTTTTCGACCTCTTCGGGGGCCAGGCCTGCGGTGACAGTAAAGACCTGGACGAGGCTGGGCGATACATCCGGAAAGGCATCCACCGGCAGGCTCCGGTAGGCGTAAACGCCGAAGCCGAAAACCAGTACGATGGAGATGACCACCAGCAGCTTGTTGGCCAGGGCGGTATGGATAATATTCCGAATCATGATTTTTCCTCTTAATGATTATGTCCGCCGATGGATTCCTTTTTCAGCTCCGACTTGAGCATAAACGTATGGGTCACGACAATATGCGTATTCGGTGCAATCCCGGCAGCAATTTCCACATGCGTGGTATTGCGCTTTCCGATCTCTACATGCGCGGGGGCAAACCCATTGCCCGTTCTGACAAATACGACCGGCTTTTCATCGATGGCCTGAATGGCCGACTTGGGCACCATGATATCGGCAGGGGTCGATTTCATATCGACTTTGCCGGTGACAAAAAGCCCGGGCCGCCAGCGGCCGTCTGAATTGTCCAATATCACCCGGGCGGTGGCCGTCCGGGTGGCCTCGTCGACCACCGGACTGACGTAATCGATTCTGCCTTCGGCCCGGGCGTTGATCTTGTCGGCAACGATCGTCACCGGCTGCCCTTTGGCAACAGCGCCCAAATCCTTCTGGTAAACGGTCAGGTTCACCCATACCCGGGAGAGATCAGCCACCACGAACACATCGGATTGGGAGTCGACGACTTCCCCCACGGAAAGATTTCTGTCCGTGACAATACCGCCGGTGGGCGCAGTGATGTTGTATCGGGTCAGGCTTTCCTTGCGCTGGTCCGACAGACCGGCCACATATTGCGCGTCAAATCCCAGGGCCAAAAGCTTCTGTTTGGCGCTGTAGAGTTGAATGTCGGCTTCTGCCATGGCGGTTTTGGCATCCAGAAATTCCTGCTCGGAGGTAATTTTTTGATTCCAGAGCCGTTTTTCCCGCTCAAATCCGGCACGGGCCAAATCCAACCGTTTGCGCGCCGTCAGGTATTCGGATTTCACATCCGCCAGTTCCCGGCTGTCGATTACGGCCAGTACTTCCCCGGCAGCGACCGCATCACCCGCTTTTTTCAGCACTTCCCGGGTAAAGCCCGGCACCCGGGACACGACATGGGCCATCCGGTCCGGGTCAGAGACGATTTCACCGGGCAGTTCAGTCTGGATATGGATCTCTCCCGGGCCGGCAGGGGCCGTCTGAATTCCGAATTCTTCGATTTGCGCGGCGCTCATGTGGACCCCTTCTTCTTCGCCGCTTTCGTTTTCCGAATGCCCGTCTTCGGGCTGGATATCTTCAGCATGTTCATAGGCGTTTTGGGCCTGCGCCCGGGCATCGCCGGCGTACAGACCCGGCGGAACCAGTACGGCACACCCTATGGTCAGCGCCACTGCCATTGCAACCAATGGGGTCGTATAATAGCGTTTACCTTTATGATTCATTTTTTATCTCCTTGTTTCCAAACCCGATTCATTAATGCCTGTTTGCCGGATGCCGGTTACTCAATCGAATTTCCGGTCAGCCGTTCAATCTCTGCCATGGCCAGGTGATAAGCGACCAGGGCGTCGTTGTATCGCTGCTGACTTTCAAAAAGCACCCGCTGGGCGTCGAGCAGTTCCAGAAATGGAAATTTGCCGTTTTGATAGCCTTGCTTTTTTGCGGAAAATACCTTGCGGGTGGCGGGAATGATGTCTTTTTCAAGGGACAAAATCTCATCTTCGGCGGCCAGCGCATCCTGGAATGCGGCATTGAGCTGTTGGCGCAGACGGTTGAGCGTAGCAGCGCGACGGTCGGAAACCTGGGCCATTGCCTGACGGGCCCCTTCGATATTGCCCTGGTTGCGGTCAAAGATATTCAAGGGGATGGTAATCTCAGCGATAAAAGCCGTGTCGTCGGTCTCGGGTATTTGGCGGTAGCCGCCGGATACAGACAAATCCGGAATGCGCCGGGCCCGTTCAAAATTGTATCTGGCTTTTTGAAGTTTTTGTTCCGCCGCAAAACGCACAATATCGGGATTTTTTTCAAAACCGGCTTCCAGTACCGCAAGCGCCGGCAGATCGGGCCTGCGGTCAAGGCGGCTTCTAACTTTCCTGAAATCCGGTTCGGCAGTGCCCCAGAAAAACCCCAGGTTTTTTCTCGCCCGCTCCAATCGCCGCTTCAGGAGCTGCAGGGCCTGGCGGTTGTTTTTCAATTCGATTTCAGCTTTGAGCGCCTCTACGGGCGACACCTTGCCCGCATCCGCCTTTTGCAGAACCGTGTCATACACCCGCCCGGACAAATCGACCAGATCCTGCTGCAGATCCAGCGCCCGCTGGGCGCCGGCCACTTCGACAAAGGCCTTTGTCACCCCTTGCCGGACATCCTGCTCCAGGCTTTTCATCTTCCACCGAAT
This sequence comes from Desulfosalsimonas propionicica, assembly GCF_013761005.1. Taxonomy (NCBI): domain Bacteria; kingdom Pseudomonadati; phylum Thermodesulfobacteriota; class Desulfobacteria; order Desulfobacterales; family Desulfosalsimonadaceae; genus Desulfosalsimonas; species Desulfosalsimonas propionicica. The sequence continues at coordinate 206,004 of NZ_JACDUS010000005.1, read as the reverse complement.
GGTTTCAATTTGTTCGGCAGCCATTTGGCGGCGTTTTTTGATTTTCCCGCCCAGCAGAATGTCCTGCTCCAGGGAAACCGTTCGTTGGGCATTTTCCGTACCGGAAAACGGGCCGCTTCCCCCAAAGCCGTCCAGCTCAAAAGCCAGGTTCGGATTCGGGTAAAGTCCGGCTTGTTTTTGACGGGCTTTGGCCCGCTCAATTTCCTTTTTAAAGGCAATAATGTCGGGATTGACCGACATGGCTTTTTGTATCGCCTGCTCCAGGGAAAGGACACCGGAAGAGGATCCGGCAAACGCCGAATCCGGCAATCCAAAACAGACGGCAAAAGCCACGGATACAACACACGCAATCAGACAACAACGCATGAATACTCCTTTTTTGGGGTTGCAGCACGCCATACGGATGCGCATGGCCGCTGCGCAAATTCAGATAAAACGCTGTCAAAGAAGAAAAGAAAAAAACGAAAAGCGGCTTAAATCAGAAAGGATTGGGTCTGGAGAATAACTGGCGGCGAGGGTGCGGGAAACAACGAAACAGCAGGAAGGCGCCGGGTGTAAAAGAACGCCATGACATCTGTATTGAGAAATGCGCCCGAATCCATGACGGCCGGGAGTTGTGCAGCCGGGGAAATTTGAATGTTTTGGGCAGGAGCAGACAATAAAACATCCAGACAGTGATTTTCGTGGCCGTATTGATCGGCATAGCATTTCTGACTGAAACCCTGCCGCTGTGCAGACGGCATTTTGTGTGTCACATGATGGTCTTTGGAACCGCAGGGTTGATGAATCGAAAAACTGCCGGGGTGGGATTGACTGAAGCAGATGGCGTAAACCTCCGCATTGCCCATGGCAAGCAGGCAAAAACAAATCAGAAGTGCAGCTGCCTGACGATATAATTTTGCAGGGTTATTCATTCGACTCCTCCGGAAAATACGACTTTATTGCCTGAGGCCCGCCTGTAGCTTCTGCAAGCCATCATGTCAACTTTTTATTCAAGCCAATGATAAGCATTTTGAAGAAAACGGGTTTGCCATTGCCGCGTTTCACGGGCTGGACGAAGACCGGCAGTCGTAAAGCCGGCGGTGTTTTTCTCCCAGGCACTGGCGAGCATTGTTTTGAATCAGGGCAATGATTTAATGGATAAGTATAGGCGTGGCCATTTCTCGAACCTGACTGGAAAAAGCCGCCGAAGGGATTGTGCCGATGGCCAGGCTGCCGCTTGTGATAACCGTGGCAATCCGATGCCAATCCAGGTTAAACAGCTTCACCCGGGCCTGGATACCTGCCTTTTCAATCATTTGATTTTGCCGAAAAAGGTATTTCTTGCAATGGCTTAAATTATATGCGTTATTGACATGAAAATCTTATTTTTGGTGTCAATAACCAGCCAAGGTTTTTAAGGAGGTATCCCGTGTTTTTCCAGACCGCCGGGATCGAGGTTTCCCCATGGATCCCCCCCATTGTAGCGTTTGTGATCTCTTTTTTTACATCCATGGGGGGAGTCTCGGGCGCCTTTCTGCTGCTGCCCTTCCAAATGACGTTTCTTGGCTACACCACCCCATCGGTTAGCGCGACAAACCAACTTTTCAACGTCGTGGCCATTCCCAGCGGAGTGTACCGTTATTTCCGGGAAGGCCGCATGGTATGGCCCCTCACCGCAATTGTAATTGCAGGCACCCTTCCCGGCGTTTTTATCGGTGCAATCGTGCGCGTGGCCTGGCTGCCGGACTCACGCCATTTCAAGCTCTTTGCCGCACTCGTGCTTCTGTATATCGGGGCAAAAATGGTTCGGGAGCTTCTGGGCAGGAATGCCGGCCGGGGAGCCCAGGCCGACAGTGAAAAACGCTTCCAGGAGATGGTAAGGCGCCACAGATCAAAGGCCGGCAGAGTGCAAGCAGCCGACAAAAGCGACATAAAACCAATCCAGGTGACCCATTTCAACCTCAAGCGCCTGGGCTATACCTTTTATGACCAATCATTTGATGTCTCGTTCTGGGGCATTTTTAGCCTGAGTTTGATTGTAGGCGTCGTGGGAGGCATTTACGGCATCGGCGGGGGATCCATTATCGCCCCGTTTTTTGTAACTTTTTTCGGCCTGCCGGTCTACACCGTGGCGGGCGCTGCACTGATGGGCACCTTTGTGACCTCTGTTGCCGGCGTTGTCTTCTACCAGGCCATCGCCCCGTTTTACCCGGCCATGTCCGTGGCGCCTGACTGGATGCTGGGCCTTTTGTTCGGTGCCGGGGGTATGGCCGGCATGTACCTGGGCGCCAGATGCCAGAAATTCGTGCCGGCTGCAAAGATCAAGTGGATGCTGGCGGTTATTCTCGTATTTACTGCCCTGAAATATGTCGCCAATTTTTTCGGCTATTAAAAAGCCCCTTTTCCGATAAAGATGGTGGATCACGGATTTGCATCATGAAGCCACTGGAAGCAGACAGCAACTGGGATCTGATCGTCATCGGCGGCGGGGTCACCGGCGCCGGCATTTTCAGTGAAGCCGTCCGCATGGGCCTTCAGGTGCTGCTGCTGGAAAAACACGACTTTGCCTGGGGAACCTCCAGCCGGTCGTCCAAGATGGTCCACGGCGGCCTGCGCTACCTGAAAGAAGGCAAACCCCTGCTGACCCGCGCCTCAGTCAAAGAACGCCAGCGGCTGCTGGCCGAAGCCCCGGGCCTGGTCGATCCCCTGGGATTTCTTCTGCCGGTATTCACAGACTTCGGCCCGTCCAAAACGATCATGGCATTAGGTCTGACCGTATACAGCCTGATGGCCACAGAAAAACAGCACCAGGCCTATGATGCAGCCGAGATCAGCGCCCGCATTCCCGGTCTTCGCCAAAAAAATCTCAGCGGCGGGTTTTATTTCAGGGACGCCCAGACAGACGATGCCCGGCTGGTGCTGCGGCTGATCAATGAAGCCGCGGCCGCAGGAGGCACTGCCAAAAACTACACTGCGGCTGAAAAAATCATCCGGGATCAAAAGGGCCGGGTTGCAGCCGTGGCCGTTCGGGACGCGGAAACCGGCCGGAGCGCCGAACTGCACACCAAAGCCGTTATCAACGCCACCGGCGCATGGGCCGAAACCCTGCACCCATCTCCCCGGCATGGACTGCACCTGCGGCCCCTGCGCGGCAGCCACCTGATTTTTCCCCGCACGGCTTTTCCCGCAGACCATGTGGTCAGTTTCATGCATCCGGCTGACAAGCGGCCGGTCTTCATGTTTCCCTGGGAAGGGGTGGCCATCCTCGGCACCACAGACGTGGATCATGCCGGCGGCCTGGATACTGATCCGGCCATCACCGCTGCCGAGGCCGATTACCTCATGGAGGGCATGGATTTTATCATGCCGGAACTGCCCCTTGCCAAGGCTGATGCTTTTGCTTCCATTGCCGGGGTGCGGCCGGTGCTCAGCCGCGGCAAAGCCGATCCGTCCCATGAATCCCGTGAGCACGTGGTCTGGGAAAACCAGGGCCTGGTCACTGTTACCGGCGGCAAGCTCACCACATTTCGCCTGCTGGCCCGGGACGCGCTCAAAGCGGCAGCGGACAATCTGCCCCAATGCGCCCTGCCCCCGGACCGGGATCCGGTTTTTACCCCTCCGGCCCAACGCCCGGGCCTGAAAAATTTACTGACGCCGGCCACCCGGCAGCGGCTTTATGGCCGCTACGGCCGTCAGGCAGATATCATCTTGGATTTCTGCCGTCAACACACCCCTGCAGTCATTCCAAAGACCAATATTTTGTGGGCAGAAATATCCTTTGCCGCAGCCCATGAGCAGGTACACCACTTAACCGACCTGCTGCTGCGCCGGGTGCGGCTGGGACTGCTGGCCCCGGAAGGCGGCCGCCGGCACCTGGATGCCATCGGCGATCTGTGCCGGCCGGCCCTGGGATGGGACAAGCACCGCTGGGAAAAAGAGAAAACCGATTACCTGGAAACCTGGCGACGATACTATGGACCGCCGGAAAGATAACCAATACACCGGAAAAAATTCGGTTTGCCGGTGCGGATCTCCGGAATAAATGCCGCCGTCATTGCACGAAAGTTTTACCTGGGGAGATATTATGCGCAAAAGCCAATCATTTACACCCAACTGGATCGACACCCCGCCGGAAAAAGGCACGTTCCGGTCTGTTTTCAAATGGGGGGCGCCGGATCAGACCAAGCACCCCGGCCCGGGCTTTTACCGGGCCGTCAGGGAAGCCCTGGAACTGACCGATGCTGATTTTCAGCAGCCGGCCCAAACCGGGGAAAAACCGGTTGCGCAAGACATTGCCCCGGGGCTGTCAGGCGAGGAGCTGTCCGCCCTGGAGCAGATCGTGGGTTCGGAAAATATCTCCACCAAAACCTTTGACCGCCTGAAATTCTCCTCGGGCAAGGCCATGGAAGACCTTCTCAAACTGCGGGAAGGCAAACTCGAAAACCTGGCCGACGTGGTGGTCCACCCCCGAAATAAAAACGATGTACAGGGCATCGTGGCCCTGTGCCACGAAAAAAAGATTCCCATTTATATATACGGGGGCGGCAGCTCCGTGACCCTGGGACTGGAATGCGTGCGCGGCGGTGTCTGCCTGGCCCTGGGAACCCACATGAACCGGGTGCTGGAGTTTAACGAAACCAACCAGACCATCACCGTGGAGCCGGGCCTGATGGGGCCGGACTATGAAGCGGCCTTAAACAACGCCCCGAAGCGCTTTGGCGCGGCCCATCGCTACACCGGCGGCCATTTTCCCCAATCCTTTGAACACTCCTCTGTGGGCGGCTGGGTGGTCACCCTGGGTGCCGGGCAGGCATCTTCTTACTACGGCGACGCCTATGACCTGGTCATCAGCCAGGAGTACGTCACCCCGGCCGGGACCTTTTCCACCCGTCCCTTTCCGGCCACCGCCACCGGCCCCAAGGTCAACGATATCATGAAGGGCAGCGAAGGCTGTTTTGGTGTGCTGGTGGGGGTGACCATGAAAGTCTTTCGCCATTTTCCGCAAAACGGGCAGCCCTTTGCCTATATGCTGCCGAACTGGGAAACAGCCGTGGCATCGGTTCGGGAAATCTGCCAAGGGGAGTTTGGCATGCCTTCGATTCTGCGCATTTCCGACCCGGAAGAAACCGACATGGCCATGAAAATGTTCGGTATTGCCGGATCACACCTGGACCGGCTGATGACCTTGCGCCGCCAACGCCCGGGCCGCCGGTGCCTGCTCATCGGCCAGGCCGACGGCCAGAGGCATTTCGCAGCCCAGGTGAAAAAAAACATCAAAAAAATCTGCCGCTCCCACGGCGGCCTGTACCTCACCGCTTACCCCATGAACAAGTGGATGCACGGCCGCTTCGGCGATCCCTACATGCGCGAGGACCTCAACGATTACGGCATCATTATCGACACCCTGGAGACCTCGGTTACCTGGGACAAACTGCACCATCTGTACCAGGGCGTGCGCTCTTATATCAAGGGTCATCCCCGGACCATCTGCATGACCCATGCCTCCCATTTTTATCCCCAGGGCACCAACCTGTACTTTATCTTTATTTGCCGGGCCATGCCCACAGAAGATTTCCTGGCCTTTCAGCGGGCAATCATCGACCGGATCGAGCAGCACGGCGGATCTCTGAGCCACCATCACGGGGTGGGTAAAATGATGGGTCCCTGGATGGAGCGCCACCTGGGCTCAGAGCAAATGGCTGTTTTGCGGGCCATCAAAAACCATTTTGATCCCTGTCACATCATGAACCCGGGCGGCACTTTGGGATTGAATGCATAAAAACGGCTTGCATTTTTTACATGATTCTTTCATAAATGAATGATTCTATTTCAACCGGATCAAAATACGCAATTCATATGAAACACAGGATATCCATCTTTATCATTTCCATTGCTCTGGTGATCAGCATGATCCCGGCCGGGGCATGCGCCGTGCTGCCGGACAAGGCCGTAAAAACCGGATGCGAAAAAAAGACTTCCGGGAAAAAAGGCATCGTCATGCCGGCTTCCGGGAAATGCCATTTGACATCCTGCCGGTCAAAAGAACACCATTTGTTTCTTTTGCCGGAAATAACTTCCCGCCGCCCGGATAACGAAAACCGCTATCCGACCTTATCGCCGGCCATATCGGCAAAAGCACAGAGTGCCGTAAAGCCGGGCGCTTTTCAAACCTGCAGCCCTGCACCCAACCCATCCCTGATATCTCGCCATCCGCCTTTGTTTTGCCTTTATTGCGTCTATATCTGTTAATAGCTCCCTTTTTCCGAATCAAAAAACAAAGCACGGGCGGGCCTTTGACCGGCCCTGTTCCTGATTTTTGCTTTTCCTGTATCAAAACTTTTGACCATTTGCCGCAAAAGGAGCGGATAACGATATGTTCGACCAATTTCTGATCACCGTAAACCAGATGATGAGCGGCGGCCTGGCTGTTGCCGGAGTGGGCGCCTTTGCCTGGGGCATGATCAGCGTGCTGTTTTCTCCCTGTCACCTGGCCTCCATCCCCCTGATCGTGGCCTATGTAGGCGGCCAGCAGTCGGCTGTGAACCCGAAACGGGCAGGATGGTATGCCGGGGCATTTTCTTTGGGATTGTTTATCACCATTGCCGCAGTTGGTATTATCTGCGCCATGCTGGGACGCATGCTCGGCGATGTGGGCATATGGCTCCAGGTGGCCGTGGGTGGGGTTCTGATCTGGGTGGCCCTGGGCATGATGGGGGTGCAGGCATGCACCATGTCCGGCGGGCTGCTCTACCGGCTCAACCTCCGGGGCATCCACGGGGCCTTCGGTCTGGGCCTGGCCTACGGGATTTTGTCCGGATCATGCACGTTCGGCTTTATTGCCCCGATCCTGGCCATTGTTACCGTACAGCAGGAGATTTTTGCCGGATCCGTGATGATGCTGCTGTTTGCCCTGGGCCATTGCCTGCCCATTGTTTTTGCCGGAAGTTCGGCAGCTGCGGTGCGCAGGCTCACTGAAAGTGCCGCCTGGCAGGGAGCCGGAACATGGTTCCGCAAGGGCGCCGGTGCAGTCATTGGCCTGCTGGGCGTCTATTTTATGGCCGGCCCGTTTACCGGAGTCATATGACGGCAACTGACCCATGTGCAGAAAGTGCCAAATAGCGGCCCGTTATGCATATGCCTTCATCCCTGCGCGAAGGGCGCCTTCAATGGTGCCGTCAGCCAGGTCCGCACCGGGGAAAAAACTTTCCTCGGGGTCATAGTCTTCTGCGCTGTATTTGTATATGGCCAGTTCCCAATCGGCCATATCCCCGGTATAGCCCAGGCGGAGAACCGGCCAGGGCCCCATGCCGTCATCGCGGTCCACATAGACATAGCCGCCCTCAAAACGTACATGATAGGCCTTGCCCGATTCTCCGATTTCCTCGCTGTTGAAAACTTCGACTGCGTCCTGTACATATTGCCGGACAAATGCCGGTATCTCATTTTCCATGTATATCCAACCCCTTTTTCATGGTGGTCTAAGCTTTGAAAAATCACAATCATTCAATTGTGCGCACAAAACCATAATCCTTTGAAGAGATTTTGTCCAAAAAGGGCCGCCTTAAAGACAGTGCCCATATCAGAACCGCCGCCCATGCAAAATTTTCCCTGCAGAAAACAATGAGCTGCATTTTCCGCAAAACGCCGCGGCCCAAACTTGAAAATCGATCAATTTAGGTATAAGGTGGATGCGTTTTTTTGCCCAAGCACCAATGCCGGAGCCACACGCAGACAAGGATGCCCTTTTGAATATGGAAAACACACGCAACAGCCAAAGCCACAAGCTTGTCATCAACGGGTCGCAGATTTCAGTGCAGCAGATCGTTGAAGCCGCCCGGGGGCAGGCTGAAATCGAAATGGATAAAAGCCGGAAGTTTGCCGCACACATCAACGCCTCACGCAACGTCTTGTCCCGGGCCATGGAGCAGAACCGGCCCGTCTACGGGGTGACCACGGGATTTGGCAAATGCTGCGGCAAAAGGATGATATCCGAAGTGGCGGAAAAAAACGGATTGAACCTGATCCGTTTTCACGGATGCGGCACTGGCGAACCTTTTGGTGAGACCGGGACACGGGCGGCCATGATATGCCGGCTGATCTGCTTTTCCCGGGGATACTCCGGGGTGTCCCTTGATCTGATGGAAAAAATCGCCGAGCTGTTAAACGCGCGCATCACGCCGGTGGTGCCTTCTGAAGGCTCGGTGGGCGCCTCCGGGGATCTGACCCCCATGTCCTACGTGGCTGCCGTACTGATGGGACAGCGGCAGGTTTTTTACCAGGGCCGGCAGATGCCGGCCAAAAAGGCCCTGGACCAGGCCGGCATCACGCCTCATCGGTTTTTGCCCAAGGAACCCCTGGCCATCATGAACGGCACGGCCATGATGACAGGAATTGCGGCCATGGTTGTGGACCGGGCCGGAAAACTGGCGGATGCCGCGGCCTGCGCCACAGCCCTGTGCATCCATGCCATAGGCGGCAACACCCATCACTATGATCAGGTCATATCCAGGGTCAAGCCGCATCCCGGCCAGGGCTCGGCAGCAGAGCGGATCGCCGGACTGCTGGCCTCAGATGCCCCGCCGGAAAATTTTACCGCCTCAGGACCTGAAACCCTGCAGGATCCCTATTCGGTGCGCTGCGCCCCCCAGGTGATCGGTGTTCTCACAGACGCCCTGCAATGGGTGACAGACTGGATCCATACCGAGGCCAACAGCGCAAACGACAACCCCTTGTTTGATCCCGAATCGGGCAGCGTTCTTATGGGCGGCAATTTTTACGGCGGGCACGTGGCCTTTGCCATGGACGGGCTCAAAAGCGCCCTGGCCTCAGTGGCAGACATGGCCGACCGGCAGGTGGCCCTCATGGTGGATGCCAATGTCAACCGGGGCCTGCCCGCTGACCTGGTGCGGGTGGAGGAATCCGAGCAGCCCTTTCATCACGGATTCAAGGCCATGTCCATCACTGCATCGGCCCTTGCGGCAGAGGCGCTGAAAGAAACCATGCCGGCGGCCTCATTTTCCCGCTCAACTGAATCCCACAACCAGGATAAGGTCAGCATGGGCACCATTGCCGCCAGAGACGCCTGTCGCGTTTGCCTTCTGGCGGAAAAAACCCTTGCCGTATGCCTGCTTGCCGGAGTGCAGGCCTGTGAAATCCGCAGCCGCCTGGATCAGCGGCCGCACCTTTCCCGGGTTGCGGCCGCAATACGCCAAATCGCAGAACCCAACACCGCCGACCGGCCCATGGATGCTGATATCGCCAATCTGTCATCCGCCATTGCAAACTCGGAACTGTTTCATCCGCAATCCACGGTCATGAAAGAACATGGATAAACCATCATGTTTGAGTGGTTCCAGACTTATGAGACGGTTTTTTACTGGATAGCAGGGGGTTCGCTGGCCGCGTTTGCAGCCACCCTGGCCATTATACCCTGGCTGGTGCTCCGGATTCCGGCGGATTACTTCCGCGGCCGGAAACGAAACGTCATCTGCAGTGACTGCAACCGTTCAACCCCGGCATGGCTCCTGCTACGGATCATAAAAAATGCAGCCGGCGCGGTGTTCGTTCTGGCCGGCCTCGTGATGCTGCTCACCCCGGGCCAGGGCCTGCTGACCATCGTCATCGGCCTCGGGCTGATGAATTTTCCCGGCAAGTTCAGGCTTGAAAGATGGCTGATCTCCCGGGGGCCCACCCTTAAAATCATTAACCGCTACCGCCTGCGCCGGGGGAAACCCCCGCTGATTCTGTGATTTTCAGCCCCCTGGTGATTTCAGCTTCCCCGGCGGAATAAAGACAATCAAGAAATGCGGTATAAAAGCTGCCCGGCCGGTCAAATGCTGCCGCAGCCAGTTCCCCGCATCGTCCGTAAAAAGCAAACGCCGCCACTGTCGCCTCAAGGAGCCGCTCCGATGCAACCGCACAAAAAGCCGCTGTAACCGCAGACAAGCCGCATCCCGTGCCCGTGACGCGTGTCATGAGGTGATGGCCGTTTTCCACACGGAAAACCCGGTCACCGTCGGTGATGCAGTCTTCTTTGCCCGATACGGCCATAATACATCTTTTTGAATAAGCCAGGGCCTTTAAATCCGCTGCAACGGCATCTGAGAGGCCAAGAGAGGATTCCACCCCCCGGGTTTGCACATCAGCGGACCCAAGGGAGAGCACCTCAGAGACGTTTCCCCGCACCACCGAAACCCGGCACGCAGACATGATTTTTTCCACAGCATGGGTGCGAAATTGCGTGGCGCCCGCCCCCACCGGGTCGAGCACAACCGGGATACCCTTTTCGTTTGCCGCCAGACCAGCGCAAATCATGGCATCCAGCCAGCATTGATCCAGGGTGCCGATATTTAACACCAGGGCCCCGGCCATGGCCGCCATTTCCCCGACTTCGTCGGCGCTGTGGGCCATCACCGGAGATGCGCCAAGGGCCAGCAAAATATTGGCCGAAGAATTCATCACCACAAAATTGGTGATGTTGTGCACCAGGGGCGCATCTGTTCGGATCTGCCCGAGCAGTTCAATGGTTTTGTTTTCCATGTCCCTGATTGACCTTATATGTACGTTATTGGGGCGTTATTGGGGTCAAATCTTTATTTTTGAAAAATCCAAATACAGGGTCGCAAATACGAATTTTGTGGAACATATCCGGCAATCTCAATTTTCTGAAGCGCCAAATTGACCTTAACATAGAGCCACACGGGCGAAACAGCATTTTATGCTACACTGCTCGATGGCACGGGGCCGACAACACACCCGACTTTGAGCATCCGGTCTCTGAGTTTACAGGGGTCTAATCTTTATTTTTGACAAACAGGGAAAAACTGTTCATACAGCCTCGCCCAAACGCGTTACGCCTCAGAACGGAATCAACTGCGGCTTTAAAGCAGCAGTTTGAGGATATGGCCGACCAATTCTCAGAATTAAAAATTTAGCCCTTATTTCGTTCTATTTTTCATAAAATTCCCCCTTGACATTATAGAAAAAAGACCATATATACATCGCGAAATTTGGTTTTGATTCTACAATCATTGTTAACACTCATGGTTGAGTTTTTGATCATGTACTTATCCACTCTTACCCAAATTGGTTACACTATTAAAGATGGTGCATGGCGGGGTACGCTCATTGAGGTAAAGAGCAGAAATGAATTTTCATGTTCGGATCTTGGGGCGAAAATCACCGAATTTGAAAATCTTTTTTCTTTGTTACGTCATGGTGACAAAGTCATTATTAAAACAACCAATACTGTGAACTCTGTTTGTGCCATGCTTTTTGTCTGGGGGCGAGGCGGAGTTGTCGTCCCCGTAAAAAATACTTTAAAGCCAAAGCGCATCTTAAATATTGCCGCTGACAGCAATGCCAAGTATATCCTGGATCCGGATACAAAAACGCTTTCGCCTGTTCGGAGTTATAAAAAGGAGAATCATCCTCTCGAGCTAAAAAACAACCCTGTTGTCAGCGGGGTTGATCTCGCCTTGATTGTTTATACCTCCGGAAGTACGGGCAAACCTAAGGGGATAATGCTTAGTCACAGTAATGTTATCTTCTCAATGTACTCGATCATTTCTTATCTCGGGCTTCAAAAGGAAGATGTCATTTTAAACATTCTTCCTTTTACATTCGATTATGGCTTATACCAGGTCTTGTTTTCCTTCGCGTCAGGCTTGAAAACTGTACTACACGATGCCCCCCTTCAACCCTATCAACTGATCAATTTATTAAATGAATATAAAGTTTCAGTTCTTCCGGTTGTACCTTCACTGGCATCGATGCTTGAAAAAATATTGAAGTACCGGAAAAACGATATTCCCGAACTTCGCAAGCTGACCAATACGGGAGGACACCTGAGCACCGATACGATCAAGGAATTGAAAAGACTTCTGCCGCAATTGGAAATTTACCCGATGTACGGTCTTACCGAATGCAAACGTGCCCTTTATCTCCCGCCAGCGGACCTCGACAAAAAAATGGGGTCGGTCGGGATCCCTATACCCGGACTTGACGCACGCGTTTTCGTAAGGAATGAACCGGCAGACTTGGACAAAGAAACAAATGATATGGGCATCTACCATGAAGCTTCACCAAATGAGATCGGCGAACTTTTCGTTCGGGGACCTTCTGTTATGCAGGGTTATTGCCATGAAGACGAATCAAGCGTTTGTCGACTTTACCCGGGCAGATATCGGGATGAAAAATGGCTGAAGACCGGAGACCTGTTTATTCGAGACGAGGATGGATATTTCTATTTCAAGGGAAGATCAAAAGAATTGATCAAGCAAGGGGGATACTGTCTTTATCCGGCAGAAATAGAAGAAGTCATAAATCAGCATGATAATGCACGCATGGTAAGCGTAGTCGGAGAAACCAGGAAGGATGGGCTTGAATACGCATGTGCTTTCGTAGAATTATCCGAAGACAATCCGGCTGAAAGAAATAGATTATTATTCTGGCTCAAAGAAGGGCTCGAATCGGATTACAGCCCCCGGGCAATATTTTTCATCAATGCATTTCCTTATGGAAGTACCGGTAAGATAGATAAAAAGCGTCTGATCGAGGAATACAAGAGCAATCCGTACACAATCCCTGGAAGTTAGAAATGCGAGGCTTTAAACAGATAATTCAAAACATTATTGAAAATCCCGGGATATTCGAAACCCCCTGCTATGTATACATAGTAGAAGAAGTTATCAAAAATTACACAGACCTGAAAGAGTGCCTGGGCACGGATTTAATCGGGTCTTTTAAAGCCAATTCCTGCGTCGAATTGTTGACCCGCTGCAACCATGTCATGGGCAACGGGGTTGAAGTCGCATCTCTCAAGGAATTAAATGATGTCATTGGGACAAGCGGAGAGATCTTTCTAAACAACCCTTCCTGCGGGCAAAGAGAAATAAGGGCGGCATTGGCATCCAAAGCAACGATAGTAGCGGATAACCTGCAACAAATAGAAAAATTATCAGAATTTATGTCAAAAACAGAGATAAAGCCGATAATTCTCCGTCTGAACAATTCGCTGCTGAATCAATTCAGTTCACGGGATGTCGCTTTTCGTCCGGATCATTTCGGAATGGACTGGGAGACGATTTGCAAAGCCATCCGAATGATTCATGAGCTGGGCCTCGGCTTGAGGGGGCTGCATATATTCAACGGCTCTTACAGCTTCAGGGAAAAAGCGGAATTGTCATTGCTTCCGATCAGGAAAATCATTTCCGAGGTCGAGACCCGATACGGCGACGCCATATCATTGGTTAATCTTGGCGGTGGATTCAGTGAAAAATGGCGCGATGAAGGGATTGACTTTACCTCTTACAGAAAACATCTTTCCCGACTGCCTTCACATATTGATTTCGTCCATGAAGCCGGAAGGGGGGTGTTCGGTAGTGCTGGATACTATCTGACCCGGATGCTAAATGATAAAAAAATCGACGGCAAGGCATTTGGAATATGTGACGGCGGTATAACTCACAATTTTCTGCTGGCAAAAACGGAAAATGTTTTCAAAAGGTATAAAACACCCCGGATTCATTCAGCCGTTTCCGAAACAAAATTGCTATCGGACGAGATGCTCTTAGTGGGGCCATCCTGCTCGAAAGATGATATTTTCGGACTTATCCCGGCAGGAAATCCCAAGCCGGGAAAAGGCGATTATTTCATTTTCGATTATTGCGGCGCCTACAATTACAGCTATTCGGTTTCCAGATTTTTATCACTTCCGGATGCGAAGCAGTACATTATTTAAGCCGTCAGCAAATCCGGTGCGATCCAATGGGGTATTGAAACAGCAGATTTTTAACACATGGATAGAGCGCTTTATGCTGGTCAGATCAAGTAATGCAATTCTTAATCTTCTGGATGAAATCGGATTGGTGGAAGATCCATTGCGCCGAATCATTCAGAAGGGATGTGTAAGGATTCTGGACGCCAGAATGATCATCGAGGATACCTTTAAATCGCCGGCCGAACAGAAAAAGCCCGACCGGATGACAAAACAGAAGCATTTTGATTTTGTTCAGCTCCAGGCAATTGAGCAATTATTGAAACGAATTCGAAAACATGGGATTGGTCCTTATCTCCAGGAATTGACCGGTCTGTTCGGCTCTATCATCCTGAGGCTTTCGGGAAATGAAGACCAACAAAAAAAAGTGGAAAAATGGGTCGCCAGCGATTTAATCGGATGTTTCCTCATGACCGATACAGGCGGTCCGAATTTATTGAACTGGAATTCCGAATTGATTGCGGGGGGAAAAAATCCCAGGCTGATTATCGATAAAATCCATGCGATTTCAGCCAATAAAATGGGCTTTGCAATAATTGTGGTTCGCAGGGGCACATCCTTCATACCACTGACTTTCCTTATAGGTCCAGATGAATGTAATAAACTGGACAAACAGCCGGTCGGAGAGCGCTGGTTTGACGGCAGCATCCTCCTCGGCAATGTCAAAGGCGAAATTCCCGCCAGGAAAGAAGATCAACTGACCAGAGGCGGACTTACAGGCGTAAATACGTTTTTGACCCTTTGCCGCCCGAGACTTGTCCGGGCAATTATCGGACATGTATTCTGGCTTCTTGATGAAAAGCGGATAACGCTTCTCGACTATCAAAAAGATGCACTGGAAAACCTTCTTTGCATTTCCAATGCCTTATCCCGGAATAGCCATAATACAAAAAGTTCGGTTGACCAGGTTCTGGCCCTTAAATTCGCCTGCAACGAGATCCTGATCGATATTGTCGCAAATGCGGGTGCCCGGGACTGGCACGATCAAAGAGATCTAATGGGGCTTAGTAAAATGGAAGGCAGTTCTTACCGATGTTACTTTGAAATACACAATAAAAGAGGGAAAAGTTGAACTCTTTTCTTATAAGAGGACTGTTTTATCAGCAACTGAACAGCCCTTTGCTGTCTTCAAACAGCAGCATATCTGATACGCTTGCACATTTCTCGGGAAAAGTCGGAGGGCAGGCCCGTCAACTGCTGGACCTGGTACCTGATGCCCCACCCGAGTCGATTTCCGGCCACTACTTATGTTCAACCATTGTCAATACATGTTTCACAGTTGGAGATATCAATGTTTCAAACTTTAACAATTCTGTGGCGGAAATTATATCCCACCCCATACCAGTTGCTTTCGTCAATGCCTACGAGTGTGCTTCATGGGGATATGCGATCCGGTATCACCTTCAAAAGCATCCTGACACCCGCTTTGTTTTGATCAGTGTTATTGACGCCAATGTCTATAATTTTGAATTCTGGATCTACAATGAAAACTGGGAACATTCCGGGTTTGGCATAACCACCCTGCTGATCGAAAGAGTTTCGGAAAACAAGGATAGATTGATAACCGGTTTTGCCTCCGGACACAACCCAATGATGGCATTTGCCATTGCTATACGGAAAGCGGCAGTCAATTATCCCGGCAACACAATTACACTGCCATTATTTCCCCAACGCATTCGCGAAATGTTGGCGTCGGTTCTGAACAAATCTCACATTCTGCCAAACGATCACGAGCAATGGGGGCATTGCTTTGGCAGTGACCCATGGCTTTCGATTCTAAACAATACAGAGCTGGATTCTTCCGGCAAACCGCTGAATAACTCCTATCTCGCGTGCTCTTTAGCATTGAACGGATATTATTCGATACTCGAGGCAGTGGTCAATCCAGATACCATTCTTATGCTGGACAGGAATTGGTCCGATCAGGCCCGATATGGCCCTGGTGATTAAAACAATCCAAATGCTTACGATTGAAAAAATATGACTCATTTGCACATGTCCTTTACCGGTCGCTTGATTGGGAGGCCCTATGGGAGAAAGGCCACTCTTGCAAGCCTTCGCGCATTCCCCCTCAGCTCCGAAAGTGATTACCGGAATGCATCCGGCTTCCACGGAATCCGCGGAATACCTGTATATCTGAATTTTTTCGAGCACTTTGACCTTTTGAGTCGCATGGTTCAGTTTGTCTTGAATCACATGGAGGAGCTTGACTTTATTCTTGTTGAAATTGCCATGCCGAGCGGCGCCCGTGTTACTCCGACCTTGCTCCATGAAAAAGTTTTTTTGTGCCTCGATGTGAATTCCGAATTCGAGAAGCTACGGAATCTTTCATTTTCTGTTCTTGCCATAAGGGACAGTTTCATCCGACATCCCCAGGAAATGGGAGATAACAGTATCAATGTGGACTGTTTTGCGGAATCCTCCACATTACATGTCTTTCATCAATTCGTTCAAATGCTTTCACAATGGCGCATCGAAATCCTGCAAACAAATTTCGAGCCTACCGGAGACGTTTCAAATTGAGTACAGGCAAGGGTGAAATTAAAGAAGATCCCGGCCCAAGCGAATATAGTCCTCCGGAGAACCGGCAAAAGCGGGTAGTCCTTCTCATGGTCGGCAATCTTGCCATAGCGCTGATTTCCTTTTTCAATGTGTATTTTACGCCGCTTAAAACTTTTTGGCTGATCAATCTTGTTCTATATCTCTTCCTTTACTGGAAATACAGGCGTATCGGTATCAGGCCCAATATCATCATCGGTACCATAATCCTTTATTTGCTTATAGGCTCCATAACCCTGGCCGGTATCCCAGTAGCCTGGATAGCTTTTATTGCTCCTTGCATTTACAGTTCTTTCGCCGTACTGGCCATGGTTTCGATTGCGAACAGGCGTCCGTTTACACTTGCCTACACACTTGGAAAGGAAGATACGCTTGCTCTACACTGGACCACATCAATTCTGTGGACTGTTTTATACATAACCGCGGCTATCTCGAGTTTTATATTCATACCACATCTTTCCTTTATCCTGATTCCCTTCGGATTAATGGTGATTGGAATATTTTCGACCCTATTTTTCCACTTTTACAGCTTATGGCCGATCAGCAGGTTACTGGAGACTTTTGAATACAACGGGCACACATTTTCCCGGATCTCCCCAGATGATAAAAAGAAAGCGGAGGACTTTTATAACCTGCTCATTCAGCAGTACTTGAATGAACACAGGAGATATTCAAAATCCGGAAAAGCATTGAGTCTGGAAGAGATCAAAAAGAAATACAAAGAAGGAGATGAGAAACGCATCCCTTATATACACCGATTTATCGCCTATGACCGGGATAAACCCATCGGCACTGTATGTGTGTACATGGATCATCCGGTTTGGGGACTTCAAAGTGAAGAAAAATCAGGAGTTTCTTGCAACTCCATAAAAGCGTGCGGCCGGATCGGAGAAATCGGAAAATTCTCCACTGCCAGGAATTATCGATACAACCAGGCACTGATCAAGGGATTGTTTAAGTGTGCACTCGATTATCTGCTTTCACAGGGCGTGGTCATCGTAGCCAGTTATTCCTTCGATTATACTACCGCGATGTGGCAGAGGTTCGGTTTCATGCCCCTCTTGGAAACTGCGATTCCTCATCCGGAGAATAATATGTACATAGAAGGATCCCAAATGATGCCAATGATAATGAATTTATCCCGCATGATATTTTATTCCGGCTCTGACGCCGGCGGTACTAAGGACAGACATCTGCTGAACAGTTATTATGCTTCGAGGACATTTAAACGGTTGGTATTGAAAGATTTTTTCTCAAGAGGTCGATCAGGCGTCCAGGACATCAGTGAAAATAGGCTTGTAAAAATGTTGCGAAAGGGTCAGCAGGCCCCTTAAACCGGCTTGGATGACGGCCAGTATGCCTTCTGCGCCACAGTTTCCCGGATTTCGTGACTACATGGAAGCAATGAAAACTTTTTCGAACAAAAATAGTTGTTTTATCGGTGCCATTGTTTCGCTTATGGTTTTTGCCATTTTATTACCGGCCCTCGGAGCAAAATGCGCCATTCCGCCATACAGCACGATGGAGATGCAAAAGCTTCAGAAAATCGTAAAGTGTTGCGAAAGGGAAATCCGCAATGATGTGCCCAAATTTGAAAAACTCAAGGCGCTTGGTGTTGCGTGGCACAATCTGGCAGTATGCGGGGTTAAAGGGGCGCCGGATAATGCCGTGGATGTTCTTGAAGCCGCACGCCGGAAAAATAGTGAAGACATGATTGTACTATCCTATCTGGGAAGTTCTTACACCATGAAAGGCCGGGACGCTCTATGCGCCTTCAACATGGTCCGTTATGTAAACAAGGGGCTCGAATATCTGGATCGTGCCGTTGAAAAGGACAGGAATAACTTTATCCTGCATCTTATACGGGGGCTGAACAATTTTGATTTACCTCCTATGTACAAGAGACGGGATGATTCATACGAAGACTTTCTGATCCTGTCCGAAATGTACAAGGAAAATCCGGACCCGAACTTTTTCCGTATTATGACAGATGTTTATAGAAAATTATCCATTATCCTCAAGGAAAAAGGTGAATTTAAAAAAGCCTGCCACTTCTCGAAACTGGCAGATCAAAGCAAGCAGGAATCAACGCGTGATTGAAGAAATCCCCATAATTCGTGATTACCGGTACCGCCTGAACGATAACCTCCTCGGAAATGACGGATCATTGATAGCTTTTCTCGACTCATTTATGCGGGATCAGCAGGGCTTTTCAATCCTGCAGCCCGAATCAATCATCCTGAGCAGCTCATCTGAGCTGTTTATTCTTACCACCCCGGAAGCGAAATCATTCATGCAGGCTGTTTACAGTATGTTCCCGAAAGCCTCTGTTCGGTTCTCCTCTCTCGCCTGCCTGGGGTTTTATGCAGCAGTACTGGATTTTCTACAATCCGGCGACAGGAATGCCTTGGTACTTCTACTGGAAACCCCCGGGTTCCTTCCGCAATATTGTCTGAATGCCATTGGCGCAGGCCAGGGAGGCTTCGGCTTGAACGCACAGGAAGGTTTTGCGGTTGCCTACCTGGAAAAGATTCCCCGTGACCGTCTGAAAGTCGGCATGATGATCGTAAATGACTGTCAAATATTCGGCCAGCCGGAAAAAATCAATGGAGTTCTGCAGTGTATACGGAAAAGCGCTGACTGCATCATGCGTTTACAATCCAAAATCTATTCTAAAATTGTCAGCTTTGAATTGCCCTTGCAATGGTCCGAGCAAATGATCAAAGGCTTTCGCCAGGCAATGCCAGATCCTCATACACCAAAAAATTGGTTGAAGGGCTGCGAAACGGAAACAAGGCATTACCTCACACTCAAACCAATAATGGAACTGTCCCTGCACAAAAATGAATTAAAAGAAACAGGGCTTATTCCCCTCACGCTGGGAGCCGGTGGAAGGCTCGGATTACTGCAGGTTTCGCACCATTCGCACCATAACGATGGAAATCCATCCATATCGTGCTGGCGGCAGAAAGGCATCACGCCCCGGATCTGCCATTTTAACGCTGACCTGGAAAAATACAGAAGCGTAGCCGATTGTTTTTCCAGCCCCGGTAACTGGCCGAGGATATATGAACAGATCAGACAGAGCCTGTATTACTTTAAAACTCCTGCTGAACAAAAGGACAACCTGTTTTATCAATGGGTAGTCAGATGAACGGGAATGATTTGATCGACCAGGACACTTTTTCCTTATCCCGACTGATCATGGAGAAAAAAATCTCTCCTGTTGAAATCGTGAAAGCGCAACTGATCAAAATAGAGGAAGAAAATCCGGATATCAATGCAATCGTTACCCTGTCTGCCGAAAGCGCACTTCAATCCGCCCGCAAGGCGGAGAAACAACTGATGAAGCAGCTAATTGCAGGACCTTTACATGGCATACCTTTTCTCGTCAAGGATCTTTTCGATACAGCAAACATCCGTACTACTTACGGTTCCATCTATTTTAAGGAACATGTTCCAGCCAGGGACGCTTTTATTGTGGAAAAACTGAAATCAGCCGGCGGCATCCTCCTCGGAAAAACAAACACCTCAGAATTCGGATTCAGTCACCTTTCCAGCAACAAAATTTATGGCACTACAAAAAATCCCTGGAACCTTGCATGCACGCCAGGAGGATCGTCCGGTGGAAATGGAGCCGCTTTGGCAGCCCGGATGTCTACGATGTCCATTGGAAGCGATTTGGGAGGTTCGGTCCGGGTGCCGGCGCACTGTTGCGGAATCAGCGGCTTTCGCCCGTCTCTGGGCAGAGTATCTACCGAAGGCCATAGCAGGGCTGGCACTCCGGTAATTGGCGCATTGCTGGCACCGGGCATAATGACCCGAACTGTAAGGGATATCTCATTGATTTTGTCGGTCATCGAAGGCTTCAACCATAGAGATCCGTTTATGATGGGATTTGCACCCCTGAAAACCCAAATGAATAGTGCGTCTTCTAAGGGGTATAAATGTGCATTGATCGATTTTCGGGCCGAAATCGAAATCGATGAAGAAATCGATGGAATGGCCCTGCATGTGGCTTCCTTGCTATCAAGGCATGACGGGGCATGGGAGCGCAAGCGGATACCCTTGGGCAAAGAATTGTCACCTGCGATGAGAACCCTTGTCGGGACCGACCTGAAATACAGCGTAAACCAGTATCTGACCGACCACAGGGTTGCTAATCCGGATTTGAGTTTTATTGAGCACATTCCGGATGGCTTCACGACCCGGGACTATATGCAGGCTTATGGAAAAATGCTGGGAATTCGCATAATGGTCAACTCTTTCTTTCAAAAATTCGATTTGTTGATACTGCCGGTCCTCCCAACGACCGCGCCTCCTGTCCGAAGCCCTGAGGGCAGAGATTTATCAGCCGACAAACTCTTTGATCTTGCTGTTCCCAATTTCCTGGCGGTATTGGCAGGATCTCCTTCCCTGGCGCTGCCGGTCGGCATTCATTCCAATGGCATGCCGATCAGTTTGCAAATCGTTGGAGCGTATGGAAAGGACGCAGTCGTACTACAGGCCGGAGAAATGATCGAGAACGAGATGAAGTTTTTTGACTCAACCCGGACAAAATCGGAGTAAAAATGGCCAGTCAAAATGTTTACAAGGTCGACTCGCGTGACATTAATTTTCTCCTGTGGGAATACCTGGACATTGAAAAAACAATACTATCCGATGTTGCAAACACGGATTTCAACCGGTCTCTCGTAGAGGACATACTAAATGCTGCCCGTGATTTTGCCTATACGAATCTTGGCCCTGCATACCAGGAAAGCGACAGGGAAGGCTGTGGAATCGAGGATGATGGAAAAATACGTCTTCCAGGCTCGTTCCCTGGACTGTGGGAGAAATTCTGCCGTGCCCAGTGGGGGAGACTTGCCGTTCCTCAAGCCTATGGGGGTATGGGGGCGCCATACCTTATATCTCAAGCCGTCAACGAAATGTTCCTGGGTTCAAACCCCTCATTCATGACTTATTCCGGTTTCTGCGTCCCTGCTCTTTATCTCATAGAACTGTTCGGGGACGAAAGACTCAAAAGCATCTTTTGTGAAAAGCTTGCGACGAATCAGTGGAGTGCATGTTTTTGTATGACCGAGCCGGATGCTGGTACCGATGTTGGCAATATCCAGACCAAAGCTATCCCAAAAGAGAATGGCACCTATGAAATCGAGGGGAGTAAGATTTTCATTTCCGCCGGGATGCATGATTTGACGGAAAACATTGTATACATAGTGGTCGCCCGTGCAGCCGGTGCCAGAGATGGAACAACGGGACTATCCTGTTTCATCGTCCCGAGATTCCGGGTCGGGGGCGCGTCTTCAGACAATGAGGACAACCATGTTCGCTGCGTCGGTCTCGAGGACAAGATGGGATTGCATGGCTGCGTTACAGCCCAGCTGACATTCGGCGAAGACGGACCCTGCAAAGGGTATCTTCTCGGCGAAAAAGAAAATGTAGGACTTCGGCAACTGCTATATCTGATGAACGAGGCTCGCATCACCACTGGCATTTATGCGCTGGGAATGGCATCGAGCGCCTACCTGAATGCCGCGGATTACGCCCGGAACAGAATTCAGGGAACCGATTTCAGGCAGTCTTTCAATCCCAGAGCTGCGAAAGTTCCTATCATCAAACACCTGGATGTGCGCCGCATGCTGCTGGAAATGAAAAGCAAGGTCGAGGGCTGCCGGATGCTCATTTACAAGCTTGCCTATCACTACAGCATGAATCAATTTCTGCGCGCAAGAACCGATGATGTCGACGAACAGGAAATTGCCGCCCATGAAGGGATTGTCAATCTTTTAACCCCGATTGCGAAAGCCTATATCTCAGATCAGGCATGGCGGATTGCCGAGCAGTCGATACAGGTGTACGGCGGATATGGTTATACCAAGGACTACCCCGTAGAACAATACGCCCGCGATATCAAAATATTGTCCATATGGGAAGGAACCAATTTTGTCCAGTCCGCCGATCTGATCCGTGAAAAACTTGGCATGGGCCGGAGTTCAAGGCTTTTCGATATCTTTATAAAAGAAATCAGGCGATTTTTAGACCAGGAAAAGGAGCATCCATTTCCGTCGGAATTCAAAGTGTTGGGCAGAAGCCTGGAGGTTTTGGTGCAAACCCATGCCTTAATGGGAAGTTGGGTGAAAGAAAAAAAAATAGAGCTCATATTCGCAGTTTCCACCCGCTTTCTGGAAATGATGGCCGAGGTTTGCATAGGCTGGCTGCTACTGGAAAGCGCTGCAGTTGCATCCCGGGCGATCGGTAATATTGATGAGCGTCATCCGGATTACTCCTTCTACAAGGGAAAAATCATTTCCACTCGTTTCTTTATCAAAAATATTCTCCCCGGTGTTTTCAGCAAGGCGGAAATACTCGAATCTGAAGATATGTCAATCATGGAATCAGATCAGAGTATATTTCAATAAATTTTATAGACGAAGCTTGTTCACCACATTTGTCCGGAAAGGAGATGGAGGCAATGACCGAATGTGTTTACGAGAATGTCGATGAAATGCTGGAGCAATTGATAAGCGAAACAAAGGATATACTGAACAAAGAAGATATCTCCCCCGACTCCACGCTCACCGAAATCGGAATCGATTCCTTGAATGTTATTGAATTGATTGTTGCCTGCGAACAGATTTATACGAAGGTGACCAGGCCCGAGGAACTGCAATTTGATGAATTTACAACCATTCAGGATCTGCACTCACAACTCATCGAGCTATCAAGCGATTGGTAATTATAGGAATCCTGCCCGCCACACTTTGACAGGCGAGGAATACCATTATGACTTTTTCCTTAAACGAACTCATTTCCTCTGGTAACGAGGGCATAACTCCTCCAGAATACATTTATGCCACAGATGGTGTGGCGCTTGCAATCCGATCCTATGTCCCGGAGGATCCGGCTGCCGTTCTGCTTTTCTACCACGGAGGCGGAGCGCATGGCGGTGCCGGCTATCACCATTTGGGAACAGGACTGCGCGACGATTATAAAATCGCGGTCTATACCGTTGACATCCGCGGCCATGGAATGTCCGGGGGCAGGCGGGGCGATAGCCCGAGTACCAACCAGGTCTGGAAAGATGTATCCACAGCCATTGAATTTGCACGGAGCAGATATCCCTCTCTTCCCGTTTTTCTCGGAGGGCATTCCTCGGGAGCCGGGCTTGTTCTCAATTACCTCAGCATGGAATCTGATAACGAAGTGTCGGCCTATGTATTTGTAAGCCCCAATTTCGGATTCAGGTCCGAAACTTCCAGGCCCAGAGGCAGCAAGGAATTTTCAAGCACCAATGTCCGTTACTTCATACTGCATGCTTTAAGCAAAGGATTATTATACGGACACCGCCGTGCCGTCCGTTTTAACTATCCCCGTGAGGTCCTGGAAAATGATCCCCGAATGGTTGATTGTTATACCGTAAATATGGCCAAGGCGGTTACGCCCTTTTCACCCCGTGAACAATTCAACTGTATTGATCGCCCGGTCGGCCTGTGGATCGGAAGTGAAGACGAGCTTATAGACCCGGAAAAAGTCATCGCCTTTGCTGCGCCAGGGGGGTCACGCTCTCGCCTTTCGGAAATCGCTATGATCAAAAAGGTCAACCACGCCTCGATGCTGCTTTGTGTGCACGAAAAGATCGGGTCGTGGATCGAATCCTGTTTGTAAATATTGCAAAAAATCACAAGGAGAAATCAAATGAAAAGCGCAAAAACAATTGCTCTGCGGGTATTGCTTGTCCTGGCTCTTGGAATTTTTATGTTTGCGGGCATTTCCACAGCCGCGGAGTGGCAGGGGCTTCACGCCCTTGACGAAAAGGAGTTAACCAAAAAAATCGAAGCATTTAAAAAAGAATTAGATGAAACTCAGGACAACTATGCTCTGCTCAAAGCAATCGGTATAGCATACCACATCAAGGCAACAGAGGATGCGGACACTTTTGCGCCCAAAGCTCTGCAATCGCTGAAAAAAGCGCATGAACTAAACCCGGAGGATACTGTAACGCTATGCTATCTCGGCGGTGCAACAACATTAATGGCAAATACGACCTGGAATCCCATAAAGAAAAGTTCCTATGCAAATAATGGCATTGCAATGATGGACAAAGCGGCCCGCAAAGACCCGGACAATATTTCCATACGATTGACAAGGGCTTTCAACTCAAAAGGAATGCCGGATTTTCTGGACAGAAAAGACATTGCCATAGAGGATTTTGAATACATCGCAGCAAAGCTGGAAAACAATTCAATTTCACTGGCCCCTTGCCTGAAGAAGGATATCTACTCGAGTCTTTCAGAACTTTACAAGGAAACGGGCAATGATGCGAAAGCAAAAAAATACGCCGCAGCAGCCAGTAAGCTGGATAATCCCTGATATCGAATGAGCACGCAATACAACAAATACAGAAGTGTTTGGATTCAGAATCGTGCAGGAGCATGAACCATGGCGCTGGTAAAAACAATTGGGATCCGGAAGGATTATCGTCTGGGAGAGGCTACCGTTCATGCCTTAAGGGGAGTGAACATACAAATCGATCCAGGAGAATTTGTAGCCGTATGGGGGCCCTCAGGTTCCGGGAAAACTACGTTGCTCAACCTTATCGGGGCGATCGATGAGCCGACTGAAGGAGAGATTTTTCTCAATGGCAGAAAGCTCAATGCTCTTTCGGATAACGAGCGGACCGAAGTCCGCAACCGATCCATAGGATTCATCTTTCAGAATTTCAACCTGATTCCGGTACTCTCCGCACTGGAAAATGTTATGCTCCCCTTGCAAATCTCAGGTGAATCGTATTCCCGGGCAAAGAAAACGGCCGGATCCCGCCTTGAGGAAGTCGGACTTTCCAGGTTTATCCATCACCGCCCGGACAATCTCTCCGGAGGGCAGTCCCAGCGCGTGGCGATTGCCCGGGCATTGATAGGCACCCCCGTGTTGGTTATAGCCGATGAGCCTACGGCCAACCTGGATTCAGAAACTTCTGATAAAATCATCACTCTTATGCGTGAGATCAATCAGAAGGGAAAAACCACTTTCATATTTTCCACACATGACAGGCGTCTTCTTGAACACTGTGACCGCTTGATCGAGATCAGTGACGGAAGGATATCGGAAAAGGAACAATCATAATGCTCAAATGGGTCAAAGTGGCATATCGAAATATTCTGAGGAACAAGCGACGGTCCCTGATGACGATCCTGGCAATTTCAATTGGGTTTGCCGCTATCAGCCTGTTCCGTGGCTATATGGATTATACGTACTGGGGCCTCAGGCAATCGGCCATTCGCGGGGAAGGACTGGCTCACCTGACCATCTTCAAGAAAGGGTGGAGGGAGAAAGGCAACATCAATCCGGACAAGTATATGTTTTCAAAGAAAGAAATCCGAATATGCATGGACGTGCTCAATTCGAACGGGCATGTACTCCTCTCGACTCCACAGCTCGATATCTCCGGCATCGTGACAAATGGCCGGATATCGACCATATTCATCGCCCAGGGGGTTATCCCGGAGGATGTAAAAGTGATAGAAGGTTCATGGCGCGCTTTCCGGCCCATAAAAGGAAACCGGCTGAACAAAAAGAAACTTTACGGCGTGGAAATGGCCAAAGGCCTCGCCAAAATTCTTGATATGGAACCCGGGGACTATTCAGTGATCATGTCCCCAACTCTTCAGGGGCATATGAATGCACTCGATATCGAAGTAGCCGGGCTTTACGATACAGGAACAGAAGCCACGAACGACAAGTACATGCGTATACCCCTGACCATTGCGCGTTCTCTCTACGATACCGGAAAAGCTGATCGGATAATTGTGCTGCTCGACGATTACAAAAGAACGGATCCGCTGAAGACGATAATTCAGAAAAAGCTGAACAAAGCCGGACTGGCAACTGAAATCAAATCCTGGGATGAACTTTCCAACTTCTATTCAGAAGTAAAGGATTTGTTCGACCTTATCTTCCTGTTCCTGTTCATCATCGTTCTGACAATTGTAATTATGAGTGTTGTCAATACCATGGGCATGGCGGTCATTGAAAGAACCAGAGAAATCGGAACCCTGCGGGCCCTGGGGATGAAAAGAAGAGCTGTAGGCAACCTCTTTGCTATAGAAGGCGGACTGATCGGACTATTCGGCTGCGTTTCCGGCATTGCTTTAAATTTATTGGTCTGGATTGTCATAAGGTACATCCAACCCACTTACGTTCCCCCGGGCAACTCAGCCCCGGTTCCCCTGATGGTGAACCTGGTTCCGCAAGCCATGGGGCTTTACGCTTTTGTCCTGATTATGCTTTCACTTTTTGCAGCCGTCTTCCCAGCCAGGCGCGCCGCTGGGCAGAATGTGGTCAATGCCCTGGGACATGTTTAACAAAACAATCTTAAATGGACAAACTGGAGTCAGAAATGGGAAGAATTTTGTTTATTTTACTTTCAATTTCCATGATCAGCATCCCGCTTCCGTGCCTATCTGACGAAATTCCCCCGAAAGTGATCCTTGCTCACGCGGACCGGTCCAGAGGCAATATTGGCGGCATTGAATGGATAATTGACCTGGAATCGCGTGAAGGAGAAGAACTGCATAAAAGAAAAATCCTTGTAAAGGCACGTGGAAATAACAGCCTGGCGGAATTTATTGCGCCCCCCAAAGTAAAGGGACAAAAGATTTTAATGCTGGACCGGAACATGTGGTTCATAAAACCGGGACTCAGAAAGCCGGTGCCCATTTCGCCAAGACAGAAACTGATGGGCGGGGCTTCCAACGGTGATATTGCCTCAACAGATTATGCAGGCGATTATAAAGCGGAATTGGTTACCGAAGAAGTGTTCCAGGGCGAACCTTGTCATGTCCTCGATTTAAATGCTGCCAATAAAAATACCACCTACAGCCGCATCCGGTATTGGGTTTCCAAGAAAAGACTTGTGGGCGTCAAAGCGGATTTCCTCACGATCTCCGGGAAATTATTAAAATCCGCCGTTTTCGAGTATGGTCATAGCATTCCGTTCCAAGACGCATCAATCCCTTTTATTTCCAAAATGATCATTACCGATGAAGTTGTAAAAAATACGGTAACCACCCTGGTCTACACTCAGGTAAATCTGAAAAATATTCCCGATGCAGCTTTCAACTTGAATTTGCTACGGAGATAATCAGATGCGTACGCTACGCATTTTTCTTGTCTACGCGATTTTTCTTGAGCTTGCATATGGACTTGCTCTGCCGATTCCATGCACTGCCTCCTTTGCTGACCATATCTTCCGCGTGGGCCAGGACCAGGAGAATACCAGTTTCTGGACTCAGCTGCCGGGCCAACTGGATTTCACCATGCGAACCTTGGTATACGGGACGTATCAGGATGTCGCGCGTACTACCCAGAATCCGGAAAACGATTTTCTTCAGATTCCCCGTTATTTAGGCAATTTGGAATTGCGGCCCGATATCGCATTTTCCTCCGGGAGGTTGGATCTAAGGCTCAAGCCGAGGATGAACCTAAGATGGTTGGCCTGGGAAGAAGGCACCAGAGAAGGAGATGAAGACCTGGAGGATGACTGGTATGTTAATGAATGGTTGCTGCGGTTACAGATCGATCCTTCCCTGTATGCATCCTATGGGAAGGAAAACCTGCAATGGGGGCCATCCTACCTATTTTCTCCATCAAACCCATTTTTCGCAAATAACGGTCGTTTGAATCCCATCATAGAAATTCCGGGTATGGATTTCGCCCGCCTGGTCTGGATTCCCCGAATGGAATGGACGATTTCACTGATTGCCAATACGGATGAAGGGCGGCAGGAATTCAATTCTCTGGAATTTCAAAAAACTTATGCATTGAAATTGGATTACTCCGGCCATCAAGGCTCTGCCGGCCTGGTCCTTTCTCATGAAGAAGGCGGAGAGGACCGGATTGGCACCTTCGGCGTATGGACAGCCAGTGATACCCTGCTCCTGTATACAGATTTCAATTTTTCACGCAACAGCAATTCTTTCTATCCCGTCCCGGATGAAACATCGCCATTCAATGCATCCATGCAATCCAAAAACATAAACAACTCCTCATGGAAAAGCACCGCTGTTTTTGGCGCCTCCTATACCCTGCTCTTCGGTCCGACCCTGACCCTGGAGTATTTATACAATGAAGCCGGTTATTCTGATGAACAGGCTGAACTTTATTACCAGTTGAGAAAAGATGCAAGTGAGGCCTATACAGATATTGAATCCCTTGAAGGCCTTGCCCTGATGACACTCGGCCATACTGCTGATCCTGGCATCAGATTTTTCAGGAAAAACTACGGGATCCTCCGGGTCAACCAGAATAATATCCGAAATGTTCTGAATCTCTCCTTTTCCTGGATCTACAACATAGATGACAGTTCGGGAATATTCCATTCTGAGATGGAGTTTTTCGTGGGCAACCATGCTCGATGTTTTGCTATCGGAGGCCTGTATACCGGAGAAGATAATGAGGAATTCGGCGACCTGCTCCACTCATTCCTGATTCTGGGAGTGGAATATACTTTTTGAAACCATTTCCGCACAAATGAATTTTCCGGTCAACGTTAAGGAGGCTACAGTGAAAATTCTTGCAACTGCCAAACGTGTAACCGACCCGGATTCGATCATTGAGATAAAACCGGACGGTTCAGGTATAGACTTATCGGGCATACAGTTCACAATTAATCCTTTCGATGCAATTGCAGTTGAAGAAGGGGTGCGAATCAGGGAAGCTCACGGCGGGACATTGACGGTTGTCAGTATCGGCTCCGAGGATTGCCAAAGTGAAATCCGGAAGGCTTTGGCCATGGGCGCGGACAGGGGAATTTTCATCACAGCACCCGAGGAACCGGACTCTGATGCAGCTGCCCGGATACTGGTAAAGGTAGTGGAAAAAGAACAGCCGGATATCATTCTTATGGGCAAACAGGCCATCGATCTTGATGATAACCAGGCGGCTCAGCTGCTGGCTGAATATTTGAGATGGGGACAAGCCTGTTTCGCAAGCCGGATCGAATTCAGCGGGAATAAAGTGGTGGTAGATCGTGAGGTGGATGATGGAATCGAAGTCGTCGAGGTTATGCTTCCCTGCGTTATAAGTGCCGAACTGCGGCTCAATGAACCGCGTCATATCCCGTTGCCGGCGATTTTCAAAGCGAATAAGAAACAAATAGAAATCTCCAGCATATCAGAACTTGGCATCGATACTGCGCCCAAAGTAGTTGTTCAAAACCTGGAAGTCCCGGCAGAACGCAAATCATGTCAGATCCTCGAAACTGTTTCCGATCTCCTGGGAATCCTGAAGAACAATGGAATAATCGCATAAACCCAAATAGTGTTGTTCCTCAGCACAAGGCGTTTTCCGCTTGACCTTTAAAGGAGAAACCAAAGTGTCAGCAGTACTGATAGTAGCAGAGCACAAGGAGGGAATGCCCAGTAAAGCGACCCTTAGGACAATTACATTCGGCCGTGATGCAAGCGAAATGCTAAAGCACAAGCTGCATTTACTGGTAATCGGCCATAACGTTGAGAAAGTTGCAGAACAGCTGAAAATATACGGGGCGGATTGTATTTTTTTGGTGAACGACCCTGCTCTTGAAACATATAAAGCCGAAACCTGGGCATACGTAACTTCAAAAGTGGCCCAACAATGCAATGCTGCTATGATATGCACGGATGCGGGCTCTACAGGAAAAGATTTCATGCCCCGCGTATCAGCACGTATTGGAGCCGGAATGGCATCGGGAGTTATCGGTTTTGACGGTGAATGCTTTAAGCGGGAAATGTGGGCGGGAAGCGTTGTGGCCCGAATCAGGCTTCATACAGAAATCCAGGTCGCCACTGTCCAGTCGACTCTGTTCGAGCCTGCCACTCCAGCAGGAAACAGCAGCGAAATCGAACCCCTGCATCTTAAGATCCCGCCTGCCAGAACCCGCTTTATCGAATTCAGAAAAACAGAAAGCAAACGACCAGATCTGCCAGAAGCAAACGTGGTGATTTCCGGCGGCCGCGGGCTCAGGAACGCGGAAAATTTCAGGATGCTGGAAAGGCTTGCGGATTTGTTCAAGGGCGCTGTCGGTGCAACCCGTGCAGCAGTAGATGCCCAATGGGTCCCCAATGATTTGCAAGTGGGGCAAACCGGGAAGTTTGTAGCCCCTGAGTTTTACATGGCATGCGGGATCTCCGGTGCAATGCAGCATGTGGCCGGCATTAAAAACAGCAAGATCATCGTGGCGATTAACAAAGATGAAAATGCACCAATTTTCAGGGTTGCGGATTTCGGAATGGTCGCGGATCTCTTTGAAGTCGTTCCAGCCCTTATCGCGGCCATAGAAAACACCATTGAATAGAGCATGTCTGGTGATTATCCAGGGGTGCCTCGATGCCCACAGCAAAGTCCTGCGATCTGTTCAGAGCAGTCACTTGAACGGGATGAAGGGTGCCGACAAAATTTTTCAGCAAACGTTTGGGGATACTGACCCGTTCATCGCAATAAATGCTGTTGTCATGTTTCAGCCCGCTGTCAAGGCCAAACAGTACCTGAGTGGAAAGGCCGTGGCAGGAAATCTATACAGGCGCACAGATTGCGCTTGAAAATCTGGAATCAAGCAGTACCTGGCGACTGATGACCGCAAAAATGCAGTGCGGAACAGAATCTATAAGTAAATGCTGATCAAAAATGTTTCTCAAATTCTCGGAAAAGACGAAGATGAACTTTGCCGGCGGGGTAAAAACGCAAAGGATCGCGCCATGTTAATGGAGCTTTTATACCGGTTTTGCGATATCACCAAAAAGCGTTTCCACCCAGCCCTCGATCCGTCGGCGCAGCTCATCGCGGACCTGGATGATCCCGCTTGCAGCGATTTCATGGAACGGGGCCTGGGGCCAGTTGAAGATCTGCAGGGGCATGGCCGTGAAATCGTCCATTAAATGGCCCGGCTGATTGGAAATAAACACGATGCCGGCAATCATTAAAAGAGGGGCGGCATCCCCGATGGCCCGGCTGATGGCCAGAATGGCGCCGGGCATGATGCCGGGCAGGGCCGCGGGCAGAACGCCGCGCCCGAACGGAATCCGGAAATAATACCACTGCCGGCGGTCAATCCGGCCGGCCATATCGTTTTCCCGGAGTGTGCGTGCGGAAAGCGCCGGTTCCTGGGGCCAGGACTGATCCGCGCCGATGACATGGACGTGCAATGCCTCGCCTTCCGGTGTCATTGCCGCCATGTCCTGCTCCGGGTCCGTATACGGCGCACCCGGCCTGTTGACAGACACGAGCATCACCTCGCCGGCCTGGTTGTAGAACTGATCATAATACTGGATGCCCATTTCAAAGGCCGGGCTCTTGGGACTGCCAAAAAGCTGGAACATGGAGACAAAGGCTGTCAGGCCCACGATACCGTAAACCACCGAGGGCTCTCCGGCCAGGTTGGTGATATTGGCCTGCACAAATGCCAGCACCCGGCGCAGCAGGGGCTGAAACACGGAAAGACAGGTAAAACTGGGCCCCTATTTATAAACAACCACCGGATCGCCGCAGGAAATGCGCCCGCCCCGGCAGACCCGGGCAAAAACACCCTCTCTGGGCATAATGCAGTCGCCGGCTTTGTAATAAATGGCGCACTTGTTGTGGCAGGTTTTGCCGATCTGGGTGATTTCCACCAACGCTGAGGCCCCGATTGCCATCCGGGTGCCAAAAGGCAGGCTTTTCCAGTCAATGCAGGTGGTGGGGATATTTTCGGAAAAATCTCCAAAAGAGACATCCAGGCCCTGCTGCCGGGCATTTTCTATTTCCTCTGAGGCCAGAAAACTCACCTACCGGTGCCAGTCGCCGTCATGGGCGTCCTGGTCAAGTCCATGGCCTTCTATGAGATCAGCGGTTTTTACCTGTTTTTTCGGGGTGCCTTTATGTTTGCTGATGGCAATGAAGACGATTTTCAACCGGATACCTCCCTGATCGTCCTTTATAACGATTCCTTGTTACCGGCCTCCTGCCGGAGTCCGGACTGCTTTAGCCAGTCCTGTATTTTTTCATCCAGCAAATCCCGCACCTGCCTGAAAACCTGCTTTTTTTCCTCTTCGGAGCCTTTGGCTTCTTCCGCGGGGTCCGGCACCGGCCAGTGCAGGCGGCGGCTTACCCCGGGAAATACCGGGGTCTGCTGTTCGGCCATGGGACATACGGTGATCAGATAGTCAAAATAGGTGGTGCCGATATATTCCATGACGCTTTTGGGTTTCTGGTCCCGGATGTCGATTCCGATTTCATCCATGACCGTCACGGTCAAAGGGGGAATCTCCCGGGGAGCGGTCCCGGCGCTGGACACCTCGAAAGCCGGGCCGGCCCTTTTGCTAAGCAGGGCTTCGGCCATCTGGCTGCGGCAGGAATTGCCGGAACACAGAAACAATACCCGGATGATGTCGTTTTGCGGCACGGGCACCGGGGTTGCCTGCACGGCAACCGCCCTTCTGGCGGCATCGTCTTCCAGCACCGGGTCTTTTAGAACCGCCTGGCCCAGCCACGCCAGCAAAGCCCGGATAGTTTGCTCTGCATCCTGACCCTGCCACTGGTAAAGGCGCCACCTTCCATGCCGGACGGCAACCAGCAGGCCGGCGCTTTCCAGGATATGCAGGTGCTTGGACAGGGTTGAGGGCGCCATTTTGAAAATCTCGGTAAAATGATAGAGGCTCAGCGGACCGCCCTTCAAGCACATCAGCATGCGGACCCGCACCGGCTCGGACAGGGCCCTGGCAATGCCGCTGATGTCATCCACGGTGATTGAATCGATGTTTTCGCCTGATTCCAAAATATTTACCTTCCTGTTGACACGGGGTGAAAAGTTTTACAAATTATATATCACATTTCGCAAAACTACGAAAAAATTCTTGTCCCGGGCATCAGCAGCTTTCCGGCAATACCGGAGACGGATGCAAAATGCAAACAGGCTGTTGTTTTTGCAATCTGTTCGACCCTGTTTAGTTTTTCAATATATGGACTTTTGCAACACCCGAACCCGAATTCAAACACAAAAAATGGACGGGAGCATGAAAAAAGACGAATCCATGACCAGTGCGGGAAGCGGCGGCATTGAAATCAGCCGCCGGGCGTTTGTCAAGTCTTCGCTGGCCGCTGGTGCTGTGCTGGGCTCCGGGCTGAGCTTAAGCGCCTTTACGCCTTTGAAAAAGGCCAGTGCGCAAACCGGAACACAAACCGGACAGTGGCTTCCGGCGGCCTGCCAGGGATGCACCTCCTGGTGCGCCAAGCAGGTCTATGTCATTGACGGAAGAGCTGTCAAGGTAAGAGGCAATCCCCATTCAAAAGTCAACGGCGGGGCCAGCTGCCCCAGGGCGCACATGGCCTTGCAGCAGCTCTATGATCCGGACCGGATCAAGGTGCCCATGAAAAGAACCAATCCTGAAAAGGGCCGGGATCAGGACCCGAAATTTGTGCCGGTTTCCTGGGACGAGGCCCTGGACATGATGGCCGACCGCATCATGGAACTGCGCAAAAAAGGGGAATCCCACAAGTACATGCTCATGCGCGGCCGCTACACCTACATGCGCGATATCCTTTACGGCTCCATGACCAAGCTCATCGGATCGCCCAACAACATCTCCCACAGCGCCATATGTGCAGAAGGCGAAAAATTCGGCCCCTACTATACCGAGGGATTCTGGGGCTACCGGCAGTACGACGTGGAAAACACCCGCTACATACTGCTCTGGGGAGCCGATCCCCTGGCGGCAAACCGCCAGGTATCCTACTATTCCAAGGCATGGGGCACCACCCTGGACCAGGCCAAGGTGGCCATCGTGGAGCCCAGGCTGTCGGCCACGGCCGCCAAGGCAGATGAATGGATCCCTGCAAAACCTGGATACGACGGGGCCCTGGCTGTGGCCATGGCCCATGTGATCCTTACAGAAGGGCTATGGTACAAGGATTTTGTGGGTGATTTCAAAGACGGGGAAAACCGGTTTATTGAAGGGCGTGAAGTCGATGAAGACCTGTTTGCGGAAAAACACTCCCACGGGGTGGTCCGGTGGTGGAACCTGGCGCTAAAGGACAAGACCCCGCAATGGGCGGAAAAAATTTCCGGCGTGGAGGCCGCACAGATCCGCAGAGTGGCCGTGGAATTCGCAGAGGCCGCCCCGCGCGCCATCTCCTGGCTGGGCGGCGGACCGGTCATGCAGGTAAGGGGAGGCTATGCAAGCATGGCCTGCCACGCCCTAAACGGCCTTGTGGGCGCCTGTGACAATCTGGGCGGCACCATGGTGTCAAACAAGGAATATACCAGCGGGTTTCCCGGATATGATCAATACCTGGATGACATTGCCAAAAAAGGCACCCAGCATGAAAAAATCGACCAGCGGGGGCGTCTGGAATTTCCCTGCCTGAAGAAAGGCAAGTCCGGGGGCGGAGTGATCACCAACCGGGCCGCAGACGGCATTGCCGATGAAGATCCCTATGAAATCAAAATGGCAATCGCCTACATGAACAATTTCAACTTCTCGGCCCCCCATGGACAGCGGTGGGACAAGGCCCTTTCCAAAATTCCCTTCCTGGTGCACATTACCACCAACGCTTCGGAATTTTCCTGGTTTGCCGACCTGGTCTTGCCCGATACCCACCACATGTTTGAAAAATGGGGGTATCTGAAATCCACGGGTAACGGGTACCGGCATGTGCCGCTTCTCCAGCCCATCATTGACATGCCCTTTGATTTCAAGATCGATGAAACCGAAATTCCCTTTCTGCTGGGCAAAAAGCTGGCCGAGCGCGGCTTTGACAACCTGCACCGCTATCACGTGGAGCAGTTTGCCGACCCGGAAACCGGCAAATCGCCTGAAGATGAAAAACAGTTTTCGGAATACGCCACAAAAATCGCCACTCGGGATCTGTGGGACCCGAAACGCTACAAGGGCGGCGACAAAATCAACGGCTGGGAGGAATTCAAAAAAATCGGGGTCTGGAACTCGGATCCCTATCCCTACCGCGCCAGGTGGGGCAAAATGAAAACCGAAACCGGAAAATTTGAGTTCTACTCCCAAACCCTGAAAACCGCCCTGGAAAACCACGCCAAAAAACACGACACAAATATGGACCATGTGCTCGAGGTCTGCAAATACGAAGCACGCGGGGAACTGGCCTTTGTGCCGCATCATGAGGAACCCTACGTGCACGGTGATCCGGAAGAATACCCCCTTTTGTTTGTGGATCACAAGGCCCGGCTCAACCGCGAGGGCCGGTCTGCCAACTGCTCCTGGTATTATGAGCTAAAGGACCTGGACCCCGGGGATGTGAACTACCAGGACGCGGCCAAGTTCAATCCCAGAGACGCGGCCGCTCTGGGCATTGAAAAGGGGGACAAAATCAAAATCATCTCCCCTGTGGGGGAAATCGAGTGCACGACCACCCTGTGGGAAGGCGTTCGGCCGGGATGTGTGGCCAAATGCTACGGCCAGGGCCACTGGGCCTACGGCAGCCGTGCAGCAGAAGTTTTCGGCAAAAAACCCCGGGGCGGCAACAACAATTACATACTGCCTGCGGATTATGACCGTTTAAGCGGCGCTTCGGCATATTACAGCACCACCCGGGTGAAAATCGTCAAATTGTAATTTGCCGGAAAATCAATTCGAGGAGGCTTGAAGCATGAAATACGCAATGGTCATAGATCACCAGCGATGCGTTGGCTGCGGGGCCTGTATTATCGCCTGCAAAAATGAAAACAATCTCACAGAAGGCATCAGCTGGTCATACAAGATCACCGAAACTGTGGGGACTTTCCCCAATGTGCGCTTTCACTACATCCCCACCCTGTGCAATCACTGTGCAAACGCGCCCTGCGCCCTGGGATGCCCAACCCAGGCCATGCACAAGGCAGAAGGCGGGATCACCATGCATGATCCCAACAAGTGCATCGGGTGCCGGTACTGCATTGCCAACTGCCCGTACGGGGTGATCTCCTATAACTGGGAAGAGCCGCACCAGCAATGGACCCAAAAAAAAGTGCTTATCAAGGACTGCACCAGTTCCGGTGCTGAACAGGCCTCGGCCTACGGCATACCCCGCAGGCCCCCTTATGAAAATCCCGAGAGGGGCCTGACCCTTCCCGCGGAAAGGCCCATGGGCGTTGTGGAAAAATGCACTTTCTGCGACCACCGGCTCATGCGCGGACTGCTTCCCTACTGCGTGGAGGCATGTCCGGCAGACGCCCGGATTTTCGGGGACCTGGATGACCCGAAAACCGAGGTAAGCAAGCTGATCGGCAAATACAAACCTTACAGGCTAAAAGAGCACCTGGGGACCGAGCCCAAGATATACTATATCCGAAGCTTTAACCCCGGCACCTATACACAGACCAAAGGAGGACTCTGATGGCTGCCAGCAAAACTTTTACCAGAGCCTGGACATTGCTGCTCATACTGGGGCTTGCACTGGGACTCTTTGCGGCCCTGACCAGCATATTTGCCGGCCTGGGTGTCTATAACACAAGAAACGTGGTATTCTGGGGACTGCCCATGGCAGGGTACCTGTTTTTCGGCCTGACCGCAGCCGGCCTGACCCTGCTGTCCTCGCTGCCCACGGTATTCGGGGCCAAGCATCTCTATCCGGTGGCCAAAAGGGCAGCATTGCTGGCCTTTGCCACTCTTCTGGCCGGGCTGATGTGCAAGGGGCTGGATCTGGGGCCCATCAGCACCCTGACCAACCTGATCTGGATCGCTTTTTCCCCGAACCTCACCTCGCCCATCTGGTGGATGACAATTCTTTATGCTTTTTATTTTGCCTTTGTGGCCTTTAAGTTTCTG
This sequence comes from Desulfosalsimonas propionicica, assembly GCF_013761005.1. Lineage (NCBI taxonomy): Bacteria > Pseudomonadati > Thermodesulfobacteriota > Desulfobacteria > Desulfobacterales > Desulfosalsimonadaceae > Desulfosalsimonas > Desulfosalsimonas propionicica. Next base: position 168,897 of record NZ_JACDUS010000005.1, on the reverse strand, counting down.
ACCATGCACCAGGGCAAATGGCACCGCGTCGAAGGGGTGTTTGCCGCCATCGGCGCACTGCTGCTGTCTTTTTTCTCCTATCTGTCCCTGTCGGTGGTATTCGGCACCGTACAGGCAAGACTGGGATTTTTCGGATTCACCCTGGGGCTGTATTTTCTGGTCACCGCCTTTGCCAGCGGTCTTGCGGCCCTGCTGTTGTCTTCGGTGATCAATGACTGGCTCAAAGGGAGCAAAAACGAGCAGGAAATCCGGGCCAGAAGCGATCTGAGCCTTTATCTGGGCATTTCTCTGGGCGCCACCCTAGTGGTGTTTCTGCTGCGGATTATCCGGGCGTTTGCCGCCCAAACCGAGCAGATGGCCGGATTCATGCATATGATGGGCAGCCTGTCTTTTAATGTCGAATTGATCGCCGGCATACTCGTGCCCCTGGGGATACTGGCTTTTGCCGCCCTGCGCAAAAACGCCGCAGCCCAGTTTGCCGCCGCTGTCCTGGTGCTGATCGGCATGTTTGCGGGCCGGTTTGAACAGCTTTTGTCCGGAAACGTCCAACCCATGGGCGTGCAGGCAGAAGGGGCCCCGGAGTTTATCCATTATGTGCCCAGCATTTACGAATGGGGGATCATTCTGCTGGTGCTCAGCATTGTATTGACCATCTATACCCTGGCAGAACGGTATCTGGACCTGGGAGCGGCCCCGGAGGAAGCCTGATGTTTTTTCCCGAGGCGTTTGCCGCCGTGGCGGCCTGTTATAAAGAGCCGGCCTCCGGGCTGCCTCAAAAACTGGATCCGCTGTGCGGCCCGCAGCCGGTGCACGAAGGCATTTCGCCCCCTGACATCCGGGAATTGAAAAACCGGTTTGAAACAGGTGATCCAGAGGAGCTGCGCCTGGATCATACACGCCTTTTCGTCGGCCCGTTTGAACTGGTGGCCCCGCCGTTCGGGTCGGTGTATCTCGACGGCAAACGGACCCTGATGGGCGAATCCACCCGCAGTGCAATGGAATTATACCGCCGGGCCGGCCTGGACATGGCCGAAGATTTCAACAACCCCCCGGACCACGTCATTGCAGAGCTTGAATTTCTGGCCTATCTTCATTCCGCCCGCCAGGCCGCAGATGATGATGATACCCTGCACCTGCTCCGGGATCTGCACCATCAATTTGTCCGGCAGCACATAGGCACCTGGATAGAACCTTTTACCAGCAAGATGGAACAAGGCGCTGAAACCGGTTTTTATCAGCTGCTGGCGGCTGTCACCCGCAGCCTTGTGCTGGCCGAGGCCCGGGCCGCCGAATAACAAACCGGCCCTTTGTTTACAAAAATCAACCAGTACTCACCCAAGCCTGCGGTACAGGGTTCTTCTGGCAACGCCCAGAATATCAGCCGCCCGTTTTTTATTGCCGTCAACCTTTTCCAGCACATGGGCTATATACTGTTTTTCCACCTCGGCAAGTGTGGGAAGCCGGTTTTCCGGACCCCGGGCCGGTATGGGAAAATCCGCCATGGCATCCGGGGAGTTGGCGTTGTCCCGGATCCTTGCCGGAAGGTCCTCGGGCTTGATTCGACTGTTGGTGCAGAATGTAACCGCCCTTTCCAGGGCGTTTTGAAATTCCCGGACATTTCCGGGAAACGGGTATTGCTGCAAAAGGGCCAGGGCCTGGTCGGAAAACCCGTGAATCTGTTTTCCCATCTGGGTGGCAAACCGGGTCAGCATACGGCCGGCCAGCAGTTCAATATCTTCGGCCCGGTCACGCAAAGGCGGTACATTGAGGGTAAAGGTTTCCAGGCGGTAGAACAAATCCTGCCGGAACAGGCCATTGTTTACCTCTTGTTCCAGATCCTGGTGGGTTGCGGCCAGAATCCGCACATCCACCTGCTTTTCGCGGTTTGACCCGATGGGCCGGATGCTGCCGTCCTGGAGAATCCGCAAAAGCTTGGCCTGCAGGCCCATGGGCATTTCCGCGATTTCATCAAGCAGCAGGGTCCCGCCGTGGGCCTCCTCAAAAAGGCCCTGCCTGGATTTGCCGGCCCCTGTGAAAGCGCCCGGGGTATGGCCGAAAAACTCACTTTCCATGAGATTTTCGGGAATGCCGGCACAGTTCACGGCAATAAACGGGCCGTCTTTGCGGTCGCTTTCCGCATGCACGGCCCGGGCCACCAGCTCCTTGCCTGTGCCGCTTTCACCCACGATCAGTACCGGCCCGCTGGCCGGGGCCATCTGTAGAATCTGGTCAAAAAGAATCCGCATGGACCGGCTCTGGCCATACATTCCATGGAAATTCTCAAATTCAAAAATCTGCCGGAACCTGTCAACTTCCTGGCGCAGCCGGCGGGTTTCCAGGATACGGACGAGCCGGTGCATGAAATGCTCCAGATCCAGGGGTTTGGTGAGAAAATCATCCGCCCCGGCTTTTAAGGCCTCCACGGCCTGGGTAATGGTGCCGAATGCAGTGATGACCAGAAACGCGGGCGGTGCATGCAGGGCTGCGACTTTTTTAAGCAAATCCAGGCCGCTGGCGCCGGGCAGGCGAAGATCGCTGACCACCAGGTCCGGCTCCCAATCCACCAGCCGGACTTCGGCATCCTCTGCACTGGCAACCGAGACGGCTTCAAAACCCGCATCCGTGATTTCATCGGCCAGCAGGCCGGCCAATCCCTCATCGTCTTCCACGATTAAAATCTTCTGGCTGTTGGTCCGGGCTTTATTCATCCTTTATTCCTCCGGACATTCCATCCGAGCCGGCCACATGAAGCAAAAGGGTAAAGCAGGCACCGCCCATGATGCTGGTATCCACCTGAACTTCTCCGCCATGGGCCTCCACGATGCCGTGGACCACGGCAAGGCCCAGGCCTGTTCCCGCGCCCACGGCCTTAGTGGTGAAAAAGGGTTCAAACAGTTTTTGCCGGGTTTTTTCATCAATGCCGGGCCCGCTGTCTTCCACACAGAGCACAGCCCGATCTTTTTCCACCCGCCAGCTGACCTTGACCTGCCCTCCCGGGGCCGCCTGGGCCGCATTTTTCATGAGATTTGTCAAAACCTGCTCCATTTGGACCGAATCGGCCACCATCTCGTCTGAGTTTTCCCCCTCCAGAATAATGCCCGCATCCAGCCGGCTGCATTCAGGCTCCAGGGCCGCGGCTGCAGACCTTGCCAGCCGGGATATTTTCACCCGTCTGGGACGCAGCTCGCTGCGCCGGCTGAAATCCAGGAGCTGGCGGATGATCTGCTCCATGCGCCGGGCCTGGGAGCGGATGGCCTGGATATTGTCAGCAGCCGGCTCCGGCATGTCCGGACTGCGCAAAGCCCGCAGGGCTTTTCCCTCAATAACACTTAAGGGTGTTCCCAGCTCATGGGCCACGCCGGCTGACAGCTGCCCGATGGCCGCCAGTTTTTCAGCCTGGCGGAGACGTTCTTCCAGTTCTTCCTGTTCAGTCCGCCTTCGCTGGATCTCTTGTTCCGCCCGGTCGATATTGTCCATCATCTGATTGAAATGCACGCCCAGGGCAAGAATTTCCCTGGGCCCGCCAAAGGAAAACCGCTGCTGGCGCTCTCCCTTTGAGATCCGGGTCATGGTTTTTGACAACCGATTCAAATGTTTCCCCAAAGCCCGGTGGTGGCCGTAGAAAACCACCCCGGTCAGCCCGGTAAAGGCCAGGATAAAAATAAACACCGCCTTGTAGCGGATATCCCGGATCTGTTCCTGAAAATCGCTTCGGCGGCGGGTGAGCTGCAGCAGGCCCGTAATCCTGCCCCCGGAATCGGTTAAGGGCACAAAATAGGAATACACATCCCTGCCGGCCACTTCGCCATATTCCCCGTGCTGCCTGCCGTCTTTTACAAGGCGGCTGACCTCTTCGGGCTGAGACTTGGGCTCGCGTCTGCCCGTGGTTGAAATTTTATTTCCCTCGGCATCATAAACATAAGCCCCGTAAACCCGGCCAATGGAAAAAGCCGATTCCAGGGCCTGGGAAATACTGCCTTCCCGCTCCCGCTGGATGGCATGGCCAAGGGGCTGTTTGATGGCCCGGGCCACGAGTTCCAGATCCTTTTGCATCCGTTTTTCCACCTGGCGCTCAAAGGCATGCAGACTCCAGAGCCCCACGAATGCGGCGGCCACCGCCATGGGCACCAGAACATAGATTACCAGGGCCCCGCGCAAGCTCAGGTTGCGGAGGAATCGCCCAAAACGCAGCCAATGCATTATTTTTGACTTAAAATGGCACATGTGTCAATTTTATACATGACATTTTGGCATGTCAATCCAATTCCCGGACTTCAAAAAACCTCTAGTTTCATAACAACAAGCTGTAATCTTAAATAATCAAAAAAGTTTCAGGGCGCCCTGCAAAAAATGGCATGTATTGTGCTTTTCTTCTATTCAAAATCAGAGCCAAAAATAAACACCAGAAGATAATCAAAACAAGGAGGATTTTTCATGCAAAACACCATTTCCAAAAATCATGTTATCATTGCCTGCGCACTGGCGCTGATATTTTTCCTTTGCGCCCCGGCCGCAGCCCAGAGCCAGGACACCGGCCAGCAGCAACAGCAGATGCAGCACCAGGAAACCCCGGATTTCTCCGATGCCCGGATTCAGAAAACTGCGGAAGCCTACACGGAAATCACCAAAATCCGGGAACAATATCAGGATGAATTCTCCCAGGCAAAAGACTCTGAACAGGCCCAGGAACTCCAGACCCGGATCAACAAAAAAATCACCGATGCCATTGAACAAAACGATATGAGCGTAGAGGATTACAACGAGGTCATCACAGCCGCCCAGACCGATGAAGACCTGCGCGCCGAACTGCTCGACCGGATCCGGGAAATGCGCAAATAACCCGGCCGCTCCGATTCTTTGCATTGGCATAGACAAAAAAGGCCCGGCTGCATCCCAGGATGCAGCCGGGCCTTTTTTGTCTATGCCTCCGGCTTGACACCATCACAGATTCATGCAATGGATAAACCACTGACAACAGCACCCGCCTTTTGACCAAGCAACGGAGACGCGAAATGCCATACAATTACCTTATAAAGGACATAGCCGGAAAGGTTGCCACAGTCACCCTCAACCGCCCGGACAAGGGAAACAGCCTGTCGCCTGACGTGCTTGAGGAAATCCGGGCACTTTTTACCCAACTCGGCACTGATCCAGATGTCAACGTGATCGTTTTTACCGGCGGGGAGCGCTATTTTTCGGCAGGCTTTGATTTAGGCGAAATCCGCCAGCTTGAAAAAGTCTCCAATGAAGCCTATATCCGCCTTTTCCACCAGGCCTACCGCGCCATTTTGTTCTGTCCCCGGCCGGTGATCTGCGCAGTGGGCGGGCCGGCCATTGCCGGCGGCTTTGATCTGACCATGATGTGCGATATCCGGTATGCCTCCACGCGGGCCAAATTCGGACAGAAGGAAATCGCCCTTTCCCTTACCCCCATCATGGATCCGCTGTGGCGAATCATCGGCATGGGCCGGGCCAGGGAAGTGGCGTTGACCGGCCGCATCTATGACGCGGATGAAGCCGAAAAAATGGGATACGTGAGCCGGGTGTTTGCCGAGGGCGAGCTTTTGTCTTCGGTTGCCGAAATCGCCCAAAACATGGCCGGATACGACCAGCAGTGCCTCCGGGAAACCAAGCAGCTCAGCCATCTGGTTGCAGACCAGAATCTGGACGGGGCCATGCAAATCCAGGAATGGCTTTTCCGTTCCTATATCGGCTCCGAAGACAATCACCGCCGCATCGACGATTTGCAGGCACAACTGGCCGCCAGGCGAAAACAATAGCATCCCGGAAAAATGAGCGAACCGCTGACCCACCCCTTAAAAATCGGGCTCAAGTACTGCGGTGGCTGCCAGCCTGATTATGACCGGGTGGCCCTGGTTGCCCGGATACAAAAAGAACTGAACGGTTTAGCCGAATTTCTGCCCGCGGATCACCCGGATATTGCCATGGTCCTGGCCGTGGAAGGCTGTCAGAGCGCCTGTGCCGAACTGGAACCGTTTGCCCGCCTGCCTGTCTGGATTATTACTGATGAAAGCCAGGCCGATGATTTTATCCGCCACATCAAAGAAAGCCATAGACACGCGGGTTTTCTTTGACAAACCGGAAATTTGTGTGCTATTTTAACTTTTGTTTTCTTGCCTGAAAAGTCTTCTTTGCCAACCCACAACCCATTATCACAAGAAGGAGTTGCCATGGTTGCCACATCCTGGCCCACTGACCGCTGGCCCGAAGGCGTCGCCGCAGACGTCGATACCTCGGAATACGAAAAACCGCTTTTCAACGTAATCGACGAAGCAGCAAGGGATTACCCGAACCAGGTTTACACCATCTTCAACGACGGCACCCGCACCTATGCCCAGGTCAAAGACACCGCCGACCGAATCGCCAATTTTCTTGCATCCGCAGGCATCCGAAAAGGAGACCGGGTAGCGATCTTTCTGCCCAATCTCCCCCAATACCCGGCCATTTTCCATGGCATCCTGAAGGCCGGCGGCGTTTGCGTGACCTGCAACCCCCTGTACACGGCATCCGAGCTCAACTACCAATTAAATGATTCCGGGGCGAGAATGGTCTTTTGCATGGATCATCCGCAATTTTATCCCACGGCCATGGAAGCAGTAAAAAACACCAGCGTGGAAAACGTTGTCTACTGCAATATCAAGTCGTATCTGCCCAAGGTAAAGGCCATTCTGGGCTCCTTGCTCAAAAAGATCCCCCAGGCCGAAAGCCATGATCCCTCCCATCACAGTTTCGACGACATCGTGGCCGCAGCCAGACCCGAACCCCCGCAGGTCAGCATCGACCCGGCCGAGGACCTGGCCCTGATCATCTATACCGGCGGCACCACGGGCAAGCCCAAGGGCGCGGCCCTGACCCATGTCAATTTCTACTATGACCTCAAGGCCCTGGAGGAATGGGGACGGCTGGTGCACGAAAAGGGCGGCAAGCCTGAAAAACTGCGCAAAGGCGGATTCCACACTTACCTGGGAGTGCTTCCGTGGTATCACAGCTTTGGGCTGACTGTGTGCATGCTCTCGGCAGCCGGGTCAGGCAGCAAAATGATCTGCGTGCCCGATCCCCGGGCCGGTAACCCGCCTTTTTCCGAAGTATTAAAAGCCGTCCAGAAATACAAGGCCACTGTCATGCCCGCAGTGCCCACCATCTTTGTGGCCTTTACCAATCATCCGGATATTGACAAATACGATCTCACATCCCTGATGGGATGCTTTTCCGGCGGCGCCCCCCTTCCCCCGGAAGTCTGCAAGCAGTTTGAGGCCAAAACCGGTGCGGTGATATTTGAGGGTTATGGACTCAGCGAGACCGCACCCGTGGTCTCCTCCAACCCCACGGACCGGGATGCCCGCAAAATCGGCACCATCGGCTTGCCGCTGCCCGGCACCGACATTAAAATCGTGGACCTGGAAATCGGCCAGAGCGAACTGCCCCAGGGTGAAGACGGCGAACTGGCCGTGTCCGGCCCCCAGGTCATGCAGGGCTACTGGAACCGGCCCGAGGAAAACCAGGCTGTTTTCCGGCAGCTCAATGGCCGGCGCTACTTTCTCACCGGCGATATTGCCCATATCGATGAAAACGGGTTCATCGTGATCACGGACCGCAAAAAAGACATGATCCTGGTGGGTGGGTTCAACGTCTATCCCAGGGACATCGAAGACATCCTTTACCAGCATCCCAAGGTGCAGCTGGTGGCTGTGGTGGGCGTGCCGGATGACAAAAGCGGCGAAGCAGTCAAGGCATTTATCCAGGTCAAGCCAGGAGAGCAGGTCTCCGAGCAGGAAATCCGGGACTTCTGCAAGCAGAACATGGCCGGCTACAAACGCCCAAAATTCATCGATTTCAGAGACGACATTCCGGTATCTCCGGTGGGCAAGGTCCTCCGCCGGGTCCTGCGCGACGAGGAAATGGACCAGAAATCCGAATAACCCCCCTGCATCTGCCGGTGCCGGGCGCTTTTTACAGGCCCGGTTCCGGCGGATGCTTCAAGGCCTCCAGCAGTCTTTCATGAATGTTGTCAAACCCGCCGTTTGACATCACCAGCACCACGTCCCCGGCTTTGGCCGTATCTGCCACAAAATCCACGATCTTTCCAGTATCGTCAAAACAATGGGCATCTTTGCCTTTTTTCCGCAGGTCGGCTGCCAGGTGCGAAGATGAGAACCGCTGGTCCCCGGGCACCTTGTGGAGAAGGGAGGCCTTGCGGATGCAGAGCAAATCCGCGTTATCAAAGCAATCCGGATAGACCTGCTGAAACACTTTTCGCATGCTTGTGTTGGTCCGGGGCTCAAACACAGCAATCAGACGGCTGCGGGGATAGGCCGAGCGGATTGCGGCAATGGTTTCACGCACGGCCGTGGGGTGATGGGCAAAATCGTCAATCACGGTAACCCCGCCGGCCTCTCCCCGGACCTCCTGGCGGCGCCGGACCCCGGTAAAACTTTGCAGGCCCTCGGATATCTGCGCGGCAGACAGGCCCAAACTTGCTGCAGCAGCCACGGCAGCCCCGGCATTTAAGCGGTTATGGGCACCAGCCGGAGCCATTTCAAAACGGCCGAACCTTTTTTCCCGGCAAAACAGGGAAAAAGCGTTTTTTCCAGGCGCGGTGCTTTCCACCGCAATGCGCCAGTGGTCCTCGGCCCGGATACCGTAGGTCTGCACCCGGCAGCCCAGGCCGGCCAAAAGCCGGTCTGCTGCAGCATCCGCCCCATAGGCCACCAGGGTCTGGTCCGGCCGCATTTGTAAAAAATAAGCGCGAAACACCGAACGGATCTGTTCAATGTCATCAAAAATATCCGCGTGATCAAATTCCGCGCCGGTCCAGATCACAACATCCGGCCGGTAGTGCAAAAGCTTGGCCCCCTTGTCAAAAAAGGCCGTGTCATACTCATCGCCTTCAATGACCATGTAAGGCCCCTTTCCCACCCTGTAATTGGAGGAAAAATTGCTGACAATCCCGCCGATCATAAAGGACGGGTCGCACCCGGCCGAAGCCAGCAGCCATGCCGCCATGGAGGCGGTGGTGGTCTTGCCGTGGGTGCCGCAGACCACCACGGTCTGCCGCTCGCCTGCCAGAAAATGATTGACCGCCTGGGGCATGGAGCAATATGGCAACCCGGCTTCAAGTGCGTATACCGCTTCTGGATTGTCCTTTTTCACCGCATTGCCCACAATGACCAGATCCGGGCCATAGGCCAGGTGCGATGCGCAAAACCCCTGGTTGACCACAATGCCGCGCTCAGCCAAAAACGTGCTCATGGGCGGATACACGTTGGCATCCGAGCCTGTGACCGCATAACCCATTTCCTTTAACGCCGCGGCCAGTGCACCCATGCCGGTTCCGCACACGGCAATCAAATGCACGGTGCCTACCCCCGGGGATATGCCGGGTGGATTTTTCAAGAGGCCATCTCTTTTTATAGCCCGGCCATGACGGCTTCTGCGGCCGCCAAGGTGGTATCGATATCAGCGGTTTCATGGGCGGCTGACAAAAACACCGCCTCGAACTGGGAAGGCGCCAGGTAAATGCCCTTTTCCAGCATGGCCCGGTAGTAGGCGGCAAAGCGGTCTGTGTCAGACGTTTTGGCTTCCTCGAAATTGCGAACCGGCCCGGGGGTGAAAAACATGCCCATCATGGAGCCCACCCGGTTTAAGGTCACCTCAACCCCCATCCGCTGGGCAATGCGTCCCAGGCCTTCTGCCAGCCGGGCGGAATTTTCCTCCAAAGCCTGGTAAAACCCGGGTTTTTGCAGCTGCTTTAAGGTGGCAATGCCCGCTGCCATGGCCAGGGGATTGCCCGACAGGGTGCCTGCCTGGTAGACCGGCCCCTGGGGGGCGATCTGCTCCATGATTTCTTTTTTACCGCCATATGCGCCCACGGGCATGCCACCGCCCACGATCTTGCCAAAACAGGTCAGATCGGCATTGACCCCGTAAAGCCGCTGGGCCCCGCCCCAGGCCACCCGAAATCCGCACATGACCTCATCAAAGATCAAAACAGCCCCGCATTTTTCGGTTTCCCTGCGAAGGGCTTCCAGAAATCCCGGCTCCGGGGCGACCATGCCCATGTTGCCGGCCACGGGTTCGACAATCACAGCGGCAATTTGATCGCCCTTTTCCTTCATCAGGGATTCAAACGCGCCAATGTCATTGTAGGGCAGAGACAGGGTGTGGGCCACAACCGCATCCGGCACCCCGGGGCTGCCCGGGATATTTAAGGTGGCCACGCCCGAGCCCGCAGCCACCAGCAGATGATCGGCATGGCCGTGGTAGCAGCCGTCGAATTTTACGATCAAATCCCGGCCGGTATAGGCCCGGGACGCCCGCACCGCGCTCATTGTGGCCTCTGTGCCGGAATTGACCATGCGCACCATTTCCACGGCATCCACGGCTTCCACGATCATTTCCGCCAGTTCCACCTCCAGATCCACGGGCGCGCCAAAGCTCACCCCGCGGGCGAGCACGTCCTGGACCGCCTTGATCACCTCCGGGTGCCGGTGGCCCAGAATCAGCGGCCCCCAGGAGCAGACATAATCGATATATTCGCTGCCCTCCACGTCATAAATCCGACAGCCGTCGCCTTTTTCGATAAACAGCGGGTCCTGGGCCACGGCCTTGCCGGCGCGCACCGGACTGTTGACCCCGCCGGGGATCACTTCCCGGGCCCGCTGGAACAACCGATAGGATCTTGGATCTGATTTCATTTATCCCCCTTTTACATAACCGGCAGCCGCTTAAATCCGGTTGACACGGCTGCATTTTTAAAGGTACAAATAATAACAAAGACCGGCATACCGGTCAAGCACCGCAGCAAAAGAATCAGGAGCTGATTTGCACGCTTTTGTACAAACAATCTTTGCCCCATGAAGCCATGACTCCCAAACAGCAGCTGCAGCCCTTTTCCCGAATCCTGGCCTATATCCTGGAGCGCCGACCCGACGAATTCGGCCTCATCCCGGACAAGCACGGCTTTGTCACCATAAAAGAACTGCTCAAGGCCCTTTCGGAAACCGACGGGTGGCGGCATATCCGCCGCAGTCATTTCAATGAGCTGCTACTCGTGGACCCGGATCCGCCAGTGGAAATAACAGAGAACCGCATCCGGGCCAAAAACCGGGACCAGCTCCCGGCTGTCCGGCCCTGCACGGATTTGCCCAGGCTGCTGTATACCGCCATACGCAAAAAAGCCTATCCTGCAGTCAAAGAAAAGGGACTGCGCGCGACAAAAGAAAGTCCGGTGGTGTGCACAGCCGACCCCCAGAGCGCAGAACAGCTGGGTCGGCGAAAAGACAACCAGCCGGTGGTGCTCACCATCCACACCACCAAAACCACAGCCCGGGCAATTGAATTCACCCGGTTTGGCGAGCACCTGTATCTGGCCGAAGCCCTCCCCCCTGAAACCTTTACAGGCCCGGCCATGCCCAAAATGCCCGAAGCCGCAAACCAGGAAAAAACCAAAGACAGCGCCGAGCAATACCGGCAAAAGGCCCGGGCCGGCACCTACACAGTTGATCCCAGAGACATCCCGGCCCCGCCGGAGCCCAAAAAACCCGGCAAAGCAAAGAAAAAACAGATCTCCTGGAAACAGGAGCGCAGGGAAAAACGCCGCAGATAACGGCCCCGACCCCAAGCCCATAAAAAATCCATTGACAACTTCCGGCAACACAGCTATAGAGTTGTTTTTAATTTCCCGGGCCGTTAGCTCAACTAGGCAGAGCAACTGACTCTTAATCAGTAGGTTGAAGGTTCGATTCCTTCACGGCCCACCAGTAAAATCAGGTAGTTATCCTTTTTTCATAAAATAAAAAAACAGCCGAAAATGACGACATTGTGACGACATTTTTGGCTGTTTTTTTTATTGGGACCAAACCCGCGAAAATCAACGCGATTTCATCATTTTGTCAAACTTGCTTCGAGAACCGAACCACCAGCCCACTGCGGTGAATGTAAGGTAAAGCAGACCGAGTATGATAATCTTGGTCAGCTCGTATGCCTGGTCCGGGGTCATGCCGGTGCCGGAGGCTTCCAGGACCTGGCTGGTATGCAGGTAAAGCAGGTAAGCCACGATGGACAGATACAGGGTGAGCACCGGCCGGACCGCTCCGCGCAGAAAATCCACGATCGCCATCATCCAGGCGATGGCTGTGCTGGACTTGACTGCTTCGGCCGGCAGGTAATTCCGGGAGTCGGCCCGGTAGCTGGCCGCCTGGGTGTCGGCCGCAGCCACCTCCATTTTGGCGGCGGCCTCCTGCTTTGCAACAATCACGTCCCGGTTGATCTCCATTTCCAGGTGCCGGGTTTCGATTTCGGCCATGCGCTCCTCGTGGCGGTATTCCTGCTTTTGCTTGAAATAATCGCCCAGTGAATTGATCAAAGAGCCGAAAAGACCTGTGGCCCCACCGCCGAATATGGCGCCGAAAATTTCCGCAATACCCATTGTTATGCCTCCTGTATATGCAGTTTAAAATCCTTTCTGTCCATGAGCCGAAAAAACGCCCCCACGGTCAGCCGGGACAGGAGCACCGCGTCCTGGCCCCAAAGCTGGCCCTGTCGTTTGCCCAAAAGAATGCACCCCAGGGAATGCGTCTTATATCCCTTTTCCTTGTTTCCGGCCACGTTGCCGGAATGAATTGCAACCCCTGAGCGCCCCGGCACATCGCAAATCCGATACAGATACTCCTTGAATGCATGGGAAAAATACCGCTCGCACCGGTACTCGCCGGCAGGGATACAGGAAAGGCTGACGCGATTGTCCCGCCAGGGCAATTCGATTGAAAAGCAGGCAAAGGCTTTTTCCGGCACAGACAGCACGCCGGGGGTCCCCTGCGCTGTTGACGGGTCACGGTGCAGATACGCCTCAATCATTATTTCACCGCCTTGATAATGGCCACTACGCCTTTTTTTCCCACATACAAAACGCCGGAGAACATGGAGGCCAGAAACAGCCACATAAGGGCTTTTGACAGGGCCTCGCTGGTCCGGCTCATGCGGTTATAGCGCTTGCCCATGTCGCGCATGACCTCAATGCCCTGGTCATATCGGCCGTTTCCGATGTCCTTGACCATGCCGAAAAAGTGGGTCATTTCGTTGCGGGCGTCTGATGAAAGCCCGCACTGGCACTTGATTTCCAGTTTTTCGGCAACTCCGTTAACGATCCGGCCGATTTCTTCCTCGGTCAAAGGCATACAAGCGTTTTCTCCAGTTGTTGATTCGTTAAACAAAATCGGCGTCACCAGGTCTGCGGACCCTGGCCAGGGGTTTACTGAGCGCTATAATCCACCAGGGTAATGGTCTTGACGGTGCCGCCCACGTTGATCTTCATCATCTTATCGCCAGCGTCGCCGGTTTGGGTGCCGTCTGACAGCCACTCCACGGCCTGCCCCGGATCCGGGTCAGGGGGGTCCGTTGACAATGCAATGCAAACGGGCTGATTCGCGTCCTGGTTGGCCATGGAGCCGGGTGCCCATTTTCTTGTGGCATATGTGGTTCCGCCGCCGTCTGTGTCTTCTGAGACTTCAACAAAGTCCAGGCCGGTGACTTTTGATAATTGAGTCAGCTCGCTTATTTTCTTTGCCATGTTTTATCCCTCAAGTCTTCTGGCTTCGCCGTCTTCTGTGATTCGAAATTCGCTGCGCGCCGTGATCCTGGCCCCGGACTCCAGGTGATAGAACTGCCGCTGCTGCTTTTGCCATGATTGATACCCGTCCCGTTCCGACCACAGGGTCAATATTACCTCGCCGTTAAACCCGGAGCTGGCAAACAAAATGGTTTCACTGGTGCCGGACAGGCCGGAGGCGCTGGCCAGCAGGGTGCCGTCACTTGCCTTGCGCAGCTCATAAGCGTATGTTGTGCCGGTTTCCGGGCCGATATTGACATCCTGGCCATCCGCGTAAAGATCGGCCGCCAGCTGCTGGGTGCGGTCCCGATGCCGCCAGGCAAGGCTGATATCGCCGATCACTTCGCCGGGTTCATCCTTGCCGTTTAGCTGCATCCGGGCGGGCGGGTACGGCCGGATCATCCGGGAGTTCATCTCAATTGTCCGGGCCGTGGCATCGTCTATATCAAGCGTGCCTTTCAGTGTCCGGGGCAAGGCTTTTGCATAGATTGTATCGCCATCATTATTGCCTTGCTGCCGGGTGGCCAGCCAGTCACTGATCAATACCAGGTAAGCTCCCGCGCTGTGTTCATCGGCAACGGTGTCCAGGCACCCGCGCCCGATCTGAACGGTGTTGTCCGTAACAGCGTCAATGCGGACAATCTCGTCATCAATGATGCCCCAGGTGCCGGGCACGGCAAAGGCAAAGCCCCGCTGCCAGGATACCTGTAATACGGCATTGGTGCGGATAGCGCCCTGGGCAAGGATTGCATAGGGTGCAAACCGCTTGGTTTCTTCCAGTTCGTACTCCGTGCCGTCATCGCTGTAATGGACTTCCATGCTGGAGGCATCACCGGAGGGCTTGCCCCCGGCCAGGGAGGCATAACCTGTGCTGGCCGGCAGTGCGGCGGTTTCGGTGGCCCCGATTTTTCTGGCAACCTTGTAATACGGGGTTTCAATGGCCACATGCACCGGACATGGGGCCGGGTCGTTTTTCGGGCTCACCCAGCCGGACGGCGGCGGGGCCTGATAGGTGGCGCTGGCGATGGCAAAGACATCTTCCACGCATTCGATGCGGATGTTGGCGTCTCCAAATTCGCCGTATTGCACTGCGGCCACCCGCATGACGGTTTCTGTTACCCCGTAGCGATCCCATGAAAAAACAAACGGGTCACCCGGGGACAACTGCAAGCCCTCCTGTGTTGTGTTGATCACAGCCGATGCCATGGGCGTGGACAATGCCCGCAGATCACGGGAAAGGATAAATTCGGCCAGTTCTTTATTGGCCACGCCGGGGTAATTGATTTCCGTGTTGACCGTGGTACCCACCCGGCTGACCATGGCAATGTCTGCCCGGGTGATGCTGCCGGTGTTGCCGGTCTGCCGGTCCCAGAACTTGATGGTCACCGAATTGCTGATTTCTTCCAGGGTACGCCGGCGAAAGGAACTGACGGCGGTGACATTGGACTCGTTGAATATCGGAAGCGTGTTGATGTCGTAATCATTCCGGATCAGTTTCAGTGTGAATTTTCCGGTGTGAACGTCTGTGTAGCAGCTTGCATCAATGTGTTTGAGCAGCTCGCCCACAAAATCTTCAATCTCGCTGCCGTGGTCCCATAGCATGGAAAGGCCAAAGCCTTCGTTGTAGAGGGTGTCGGCCGCGGACCGGAAGGCCGTGTCATCAATGTCTGAAGGATCATAGCCCATGCCGAATTTTCGGCTGGTGATCAGCTCATAGAGGATATGCGCCGGGTTCATATCCCCGTCAGACCCGATCTGCGCTTTTTCCGGATACCAGGTGTCATATATTTTTTCCCCCCAGATCACCCAGTATTTCAGGTATTCAGAGGTCCCGAAATACATGCCGGAAAAACCGTGCATGTTGCGATTAATTACAGAAAAGGTAATTCGATCACCGAGACTAAAATCAGCCTGAACGCCAAACTGTAAGGTGAGAAAAAAGTTTTTGACCGTAAATTCGACAATGCCATTATCGTAATGATTATTCAGACTCGCTGTGCCCTGGCTCCCGGATACCGACCCGGTAACGCTAAACACCCCTCCGCCTTCAACTTCTTCAATGCATTCCAGCGTCCAGGTTTCCAGCGGTGCGCCGGCATACACGCCGGTTTCCATTAAATAGGCACCGCCGTTGCCTTTCATGTCAATATTGCCAATGGCCTTGTATTTCCGGCCACTGAGCACCGCTGTGGCAACGCCGCGAAATGCCGGGATGTGATTGCCGAGCTGAGACTGCAAGTATGGATCGGGCTGCTGGTCCGGCATCCCCCTTAATAACTTTAAATTTCCTTCAATACCGCCGCCATCGCTTTCACCGCCAAAAAAACCGGGCTTGTTAATGGTTGCCACATCGCCGTTGCTGCCGGTGTCTCCGGTCCACAGCACGTCGCCGTCAATGCTGATCTGCAGGATGCGGTCCAGGTCGTGGCAAAGGACCATGTGCATGCCCAGAAAGTATTTATATCCCTTTGTGATTTTGGTGCTGGAAAACATGCCGGTGCTAACTTTTTCCTCTATCTCGTCAATGCCGAGATCGCCGTACCAAACCACATTCTGGCTTTTAAACGCCTTTCTGCCAAACAACACGCCAAAAGGCCGGCCCACTTCAGCGGTGGGCACCTGGAAAGCATCGAGCCCGGCCGGGTTGGGCCTGTCGAACTTGGGCTTTTGCTGCATCATGTAGGCAATCGCCATTGCAATAACAAATTTCACGATTGCCCAGGCCACTGCTTGCCAAACCATAGGTTACTCCAAAATATAGTCAGTGGGCGGGGTGATAGAGCCGTTGCCGCCTGTTTTAATGGAAATCATAAATGGGTTCTCCCCTGGGACCCAGGCAAATCCAAGGTGATTGTCCAGGTTGTCGAATTTGCTGTGACAGGTCGCCATGGTCCGGTCGCATCCCGGATACAGGGCCACGGCCTGGCCGAGTGCCAATCCGGCCAGGGGCCTGGAAAGAACAATTGTGTTGCCTGCATGAGAGGTGATAAACCGCGCGTCACCGTCATTTTCCAGTATGCCGCCGGAAAACCATCCGTTTTCATAGGCGCCGGTTGCGTTCATGGTCAGGGTGGTGCCGGATATGCCGGCAATTGTGTCATCGACCCGCATGGCCGGCTGATTGGCCCCGCAGTCCGCACTGTAAAGGGCGTGCTGGCAGATCAGCTCCGCCTTATAGCGCAGCCCGGACCGGCGCATGCTGGTATATACGGACTCACAGCTGATCTCCACCACTTCGCCGCGCGGCTCCGCCCCGATCACCCGGCCCTTCCAAATCACCAGGGCATCTGCAATTGTCAGACCCCGCTGCATGGACCGGATGGTGACAGATGTGGTGCGCTCCGGCGCGATATTGACAAACTGTGCGGCCAGATCGTGGCCGCGCGGCACGGTCAACGTGATCGCATCCTTGTTTAAATCCTCGCCATGGCGGATTTTGCTGCGCTTGATGGGCGCGGGCCGGTAAATCTGCTGGTCGGATACATACAGCTCCGTGGCCCGTGTGGTCAGATACATATCCCAGGTCCCGCGCACAAAATCGTAGAGCTCATAAGGCTTGCCACCGGCAACACTGTAGGCCAAATCGGTAAATCCCATTATTCCGGCACCCTTGCTGCTGGTATGGATGTTTGCATGATATACGGGTTTTGGTGCGCCATCTCAATGCGGTCCGCATCAAAGCGTACCAGGTCCATGTAGCACCACAAATCAATGTCTGTCGGGTCAATGTCTTGGCCAAAGGCACTGTCAATGATGATGCGCTCATTTCCGCCGGGCAGCTGCTCGGCCCCGGTGATCTGCCGGTAAAAAATCGTGGCATCGGCCAGCCGGATCATGCAGTCAACCGGAAAGTTGCCGTGCACGGCCAGGTCTGCCGGCCGGATCTCCGCCTGGACTTCTGCGGAATAAAGGGGGGTCGCCAGGTGGATATCCCTGTTGTATGCCGGCAACCAGAAGGCCTTTTGCCGCCCGTAGCGGGAATGCAGCCACCTGCGCCACTGCCACAGCGCGGCCAGGGTTTTGGTGTATTTGCCGACAGTGCGCTTGACCCGGCTGTAATCCTGCTTTGTCTCAATGGTGATGGGTCCCTGGCCGTTGTCGATCTGCTCCAGGGGAATGCTTATGCGTTCGGCCATGTCGCCCACAATGATGTTGCCGTCGTCTAAAATGTCGTAGCCGTCATATTGCGGATAATCCGCGCTGCCTGAAAGATCCTCGTTGTCAATGACAATAAACGTTGCCGACACCCCGGCATAATCCGGGGCGCGGCCGCGCCGGAAATCCACGCCCTCCGGGGTCAGCGCCCGGCGCAGGGGCATCACAAAGGCATCGGCAAAATTGGTTTGCAGGGCCGGGTCAATGTCAATGCCGTCTGGCCTGACGTTTGTCACATTAACGGCCTCTGCCTTGTCTGCGGACTCCCAGAGCACGGCCAGCGAGTCCTGCCGGTAATCCCGGTATGACGTATCAAAGCTGATGGCTGTTGCCCCGGCTGTGGCAGACACGACCGAGGCCTCTTTCCAGATCGGCAGACCCCAAACCCGATGGCTCCAGTTGTCCACCACGTTTTTCATCTGGGAAATTTCCCGGGCCGGCCGGAAAAAACGGAACTCAAAGACCTGCCGGGGCGCGGCCCGGTATCCAATGCGCTGCTCGCCCACACGAGTTTGCAGCACCTGGGTGTTCCAGGCCAGGATTTCGGTGTACTGCTCGCGGGGGATCCAGCGCCATAGCGTGACCCGGCTGCCGGTGATGTTTAGGGTGACGGTATAAACAGCAAAGGCAAAATTGATATCCGCATCAATGGTGGGCGGCCCGGACAGGGACACGGCAATGGTGTAGGCCTTTTCTTCCAGGGGCGCATAATCCACGGGCGCAGCCTCCGGCTCGGTCACGCGAATGCCGTCGGCATTTTCCTTTGTCACGGTGTCCAGGGTTTTGTTCTCAAAAAAGGCGTTCCACACATAAGCCTGCCGGGTTTCCTCGGAGAGCAGGTTGCCGAGGGCCAACGGGTTCGGGGCAACATGGATTCTATGATAATAGTCTTCTTTATAGTGGTGGGCAATAGACCCGGATAAGGCTCGCTCATTTATTGGCGCGGCATTAAAAGCGCGCTGTTGGCTTAAAGCGGGTTCACGTTTTTGGGCATACGGCGAATTCCAGACGTTTAAAATATCATCATAACCGTCCAGGTCCGAACTGATATTCGGATTCAGATCCTTGCCTGCTATGGCCAAATCGGTTATTTGCCCGTTAAGAACAGCCATTTGTTATGCCTTTTTTATCGCCCAGCCGAATGTGCCGGTGTGGTTGACACCTCCCCCTCCATTTCTCTGCGAGGCATTCTTTTTGTGAAACGGAAACACCATCCACTCATCTGTGCCGAGTGTTACCACCTGCTCGGGCGCATAATTATCGATACGGACATGGCGGGCGTATGAAACTTCCAAAAGCTGGCTAACCTTATTTTCCGGCCGCTTTTTATACGCCCGGATCGGCAGCAGGACTGCTTCGCCGGAAAATTGATTGGGTTGTGCTTCCACCAGCTCGGTCAGATACTTGATACCAACTGGAGCTGCGGCATTGCTGCCATTGCCGAGAGTCCACGCATATGATGTTTCAAAATCATTATGCAGCCATGAATTCAGGTGTGATAATCTGGAATTGGTAGACCAAAAAATCGCGGCAGAAGTACGGGAATTGTCTCCGCCGGTATTGACGCGAATGCTAATGTCATACGGGTCGGCTGATCCGCACGACGCGGCAACCCAGTTACCTGTGCCTGGCAAGCCGGGCTGATCAGATTGTCCGAACGCACACCATTGATATTTGTCGCTGTAGTTAATGACAAAAAACACCTCGGCGGCAAAAACAAAAGCAAAGTATGTGACCGGGAAGGTGATTGCGGTCTGGTCTATTGAGCGCATGGAGACCACGCCTGGCGCGTCCCCTGTATCAAGGCCTGTTCGCCCTAAGAGCTCAAGAGCAGCGTTTCCGTCATCACCAGTTGTAGACGCCACTCGCACGTAGCAGCCGGAGTTTGACAGCACGGTTTTACCATCACCATCAGTCTGTTCGATCCAGCCATTTGCCGTGCAAGCATTAACAAGTGCGGTTTTAACGGCATCCATATCAGCCGCTGAGCCTGTAGTGTAAGCCATGTTAATCCATCCTTATTGCATAATAATCGTCAAACCCGGTGCGCCAGACATCCTGTATGACCACATATTCAGAGCCATCAATGGTCAGGGTGTTTTCAACGCTGTTGTTAAATCCGGTGACAAAGTAAATCCCGTCCAGTGCCCCGTAGATTTCGGAATCTGGATCAAACAACTCCACTGGCATGAGGTGATATTCCCCGCCGGTATCGCGCAGGGCGTTTGTGCTGCCGGCCAATATGTTTTGATCGTTGCTGTACGGATAACAATGCACCTGCTGCCAGGAGCCGTTGATATTGCGCATCTGGAAATTGGCCCGGTTGCCTTTGTACGGCATGGATTGGCTGTCATCGGAAAACCGGGCGGCCGGGGTGCCGTTTAGCATCCCGGCGCAAATGACCGGGTACGGAAACTGGGAGGGGCGGGCATAGGGCAGGGCCTTGCCAACGTAGGCGGATTCATAAACCGGCGTGCCGACTTTCATGGCAAGGGCAATGCGCTGGGCGTTCCAGGTAATCCAGTAATCAATATTCTGATTATGTGCCGGCACACCAGAAATTAGCGCCTGGGGTTGATCGTCAAAGGCATTGCCGGAGACATAGCCGGCAAATGCTGCGGCCACAAGGTTGTAATAGTCGGCGTCTGCGGATTGATACGTGCGGAAACCCACAAAAATTTCCTCTGTGCCGGTTAAGCCCTCGCCTTTTAAAATAAGCTCGTGGTTATCGCCGGAGGTGTCATAGCGCAGCACGGTCCAGCCCTGGCCGGCGGCTGTGACCAGGTCATGGATCTTTTCGAGCATGTTGTAATGCGCCAGGCCAAAAGTGCCGCTGATGTCTGTTACTGTGCCGATATCATGTCCCATATCAGATGCTGTCCCTGTTTTTTTGCACGATGTTCATGATGAGCTGCTCACCCTCGTTGGTGGCCATGTAATCGCCCACGATAGAGGGGTCCAGCACGTTTATGTTTTTCAAATTAACCTGCTGCTGGCCGCCGCTGCCCTGGGTTTGGTTTTTCGGGATCACCCGTTCCCCTCGCTGCAATATGGCCGGGAACTCGTCAGGGGCAAGGCCGTTGTGCAGCCGGGGCGCGTTGTTCCAGAGCCCGGTGGGGGCAATGCCCGGGGTGCCGTCTTTGCCCACTGTGCCGCCTTCATGCATGGAAAAATAAGTTTGCAGGGCCGACATTGCCCAGTTTGCGCCCTGCTGGACCATGCCGGCCTTGCCGCCGTCACCCCCGCTGCCGGAAAACCAACCGCCTCCGGTGCCGCCCTGCTTGTCCGTGCCAAACAGGGCGCCCATGGCATCGGTCATGGCCGACTGAATGAGCATTTCCGTGATCATTTTGCCAAAGCTCTCGGTGATGCCCTCAAACGTGAGCTCGGATTCCCAGAGCATGTCGTTTAGCGTTTTGGAATAGGAGTTGGCCCAGCCATCAAAGGCGTTTGCCATGCGGCCCATCATCCCGTCCCAGCCCTCGCTGATGGATGACTGGGAGTCTTTGGCAGACCGGCCCATGTCGTCAAAGTGGCCGGCCATTTCCTCGCCATACATCTCGATGCCCCGGAAATAGGTTTCCTGATCCATGAGGCCGGTGGCAAACAGCTCATTTAACCGGTCCAGATCGGTGTAGAGGTTTTCAATGGGCGTGCGGGTTTGGGAATAGATCTGGTCAATGTCTTCGAGTGTGGACAGGTCCACGGCCAGATCCGGCTGGCCGGCAGGGCCGCGGGTTTTTCTGGTTTTGAGGATCTGCTGTTCCAGGGCTTTTTCCGCCTGGGTCTGCTTTTTGATAAGATCATTGGTTTTTTTGCGGGCTGCGTCATCTTTCTGCCCGGCTCGTGCCTTGTCATAGTCAAACGGCACCCGGGCGCGGTGAATGTCTTTTCCCTCGGCCAGGTCCCACACATCCTGGGGCACGTCCACCAGGGGTATCCGGTCGCCGATGCCCTCGAAAAAATCCATGACAATGTCGTACTTGTCCCCGATCTTGTCGGCCAGGCCGGCCACCCCCCGGGTAACCTTGCCCACGCCCGAGGCGATCTTGCCCAGGGTGTCGGGTATGTCCTGGGTGATCAGGTCATCGTTTTCCGCAATCCAGTCGGCCATGTTGCCGGTGAACTCGGCCACCTTTGGGCCGGCCTGGACAATGGCGGTGGTGAACTGGGTCTTGATGACCGTTTCCAGGTTGGTGATCTGGTCCACGGCATCTTCTGCCTGGCGCAGATATTTTTCATCAATGGCCAGGCCAAGGTCCTCGAACTTGTCACGCATTTGATCCAAGCCGTCTGTGCCGCCCTTGACCATGTTGGTCATCTGGATGCCGGCGGTGCGGGAAAATGCGGCAGCGGACATGGCCGTGCGCGCGGACTGATTTTCCACGTCCGCCAGAGAGGACAAAAACACCTGCAGGGCCTCGTCCGTGGTGCGGGTGGCTTTTAACTGCTCCACCAGGCCTTCGTTGTTTTTCTTCAAATAGCTGTATAGGGCGCCGGATTCGTTCTTGAGCTCGCCCAGGCGCTTGGTAAACGCGCCGATTCCCTTGTCCAGGGTTGCCGTGGCCACGCCGGAACGCTCGGCCATGTAGCGGTATTCCTGGAGGGCGTCGGTGGAGATACCCACCGAATCGGCGGTCTTTGCAATGGCGTCTGCCGCCTCCAGGTTGCGCTTGATCATGTACCCGATGCCCGCGGCCCCGGCTGCGGCCACGGTGGCATTGCGCATGTTGAATACCGACTTGGTCAGGCCCTTGATACGGGACGTGACCGAGCGGAAGGCGCGCTGGGAGGCGTCTTTTCCGGCAAGAACGATTTGGAGGCGATGGTCGGCCATGGGCTAAATCCTTTCCCCGCGCAGTTTCTTCTGATAATTGCGGGTGATGTTTTTTGTGGCCCTGGCCTGGTTTTGCGCCCAGAACGGCTCCATGATGGGCCGGGCCGGGACCTCGAATTGCCGGGTGGATTTCTGGACAAAGAAAAAGGGCTTGTACTTGCTCCGGCCCATGGACCCGCCGTATCTGGCCAGAAATCGGCGCTGTTTGGCAGACACGGACACGGTGTAGCCTTCCTGCTGCTTTTTGGCGATGCGCTTCCAGGACTTGCTCACCTTTGGCCCGGTCCAGCCGATCTGCATTTCAATGGGGTCCTGGCTGGGGATGTGGTAACGGATCGCCTTTGTAAGCGGGGCCACGGGCTTGGTGCGCAGGGCGCGCTTTCGCTGGATCATGGACAGGGGCGCAAAACTATCACCACCCGGGGCCCCGGCGCGGATCTCTGCGATCAACTGCTTTCGCAGGCGGTAGCCCTCCACCTTCACGGCAGTGGAAAGGGCCCGCTTCTGCCGCTTTGATTCAGCGCGGAGGCTTTTTTCCAATTGGGCGGCGCCGCGGATGACGGGGGTGATTTTGATCATGGGTGTCTTTCTGCCGTTTTTGCCGGGCTGCTTCCGCGGCGTCCAAAGCGCTGGTTTCCAAGGCTTTCAGTTTCCGCAGCAGGTCGGCGGATTTTTCAATTTCCATGATTTCGGCCAGCTCAAACACGGCCGGAAAATCAAGGCCGGTGATGCCGTTTGGCCCGAAGCGCCACTGGGTGGCGGCCACGTTGTAGAGCTCCCAGGCGTCTGCGTTTTGGGCCATGAGCGCCGGGGCGTTGTGCGGCCCGTTTTCGCAGGTGCCGCAGGGCGGTGTTTTGCGCCGGTGGGCCTGCCGGCAGGATTTGCAGTACGTGATCCGGGCCTGGTCAGCATGCCACTGCCAGACCGCTAGGAGTTTTTTTCCTCTTCTCCGGAGCCGTAGGTCAAATCCATGATCCGCCGGTAGACGCGCACGGCCTCGGCATTGACCAGGCCGTCCAAATAGTCGGTGTCGTCTTGTGACAGCACCCGTTTAAAGACCGCATCCACGGCTTGCTCGGCCAGGGACCGGGGCAAGGCGCCCAGATTCAGCCCGTCTTCTGCCAGTTCCTTTACTTCCTTTCGGGTCAGGCCGCGCACCTCAATCTGGCGGCCGCCAACGCTGATCTGATTATCCGGCATATTATACGTACTCCGTTCCGTCGTTTGTGTTGGTAAGAGAGACCTTGACCGCGGAGGCATCCGCGCCGTCATCAAAATAGCCTTGCCAGGAAAGATCCAGCAACACGCCCTGGGGGCCGTCAATGCCCGGGGTGGACGGGGCAATCTGGACCTCGGCAAACTCGATTGCCAGGATGTTGTCCCCGTCCGTAAAAGACAGTGCCAGGCTGGTCTCGGTGGAGTTCTGGGCCTTGTCCAGCAGATCCCGGTTTTGAAACAGGGCGGAGAGGTTGCCGGAAATGCCCAGGATCCCCTCGATGATATCGGCCAGGTAAGCCCCGCCGCCAATGGCCCGTTTGTTGTCATCCGTGTCCAGACCGAAATCCACGGTAAAATCCAGGCTGGTGATGACACCGGAAGACACGCCCCCCTCCTTTATATCAGCGGAGGTGATCTGGAACCGGTCAAAACCTGGGTCTGCGGCTGCGCCGTGATAGGCGGTCTCACCGATGGTCTCTTTTGCGCCGACTACGTTGAATGTGGACACCAGTTCGCCGTCGCCGCCGATCTCCATGTTCCAGGAGCCGATCTTGCAGCCATTGTATTTTGCATAGGCGATTATGGCCGCGGCATCGGAAAACTTTTTTTCCACCACCAGGGACGGCTGCACATCCCCCACCTTAAACACATGGGTAAAGGTGCCGTCTGTATTGTCCGTGGTCGTGGGTGCGCCAAACATGGCCTTTAGCCAAAAGGCAAAGGCCAGGGCGTCCACCGGTGCCACAATGTCTCCGGCCACATTGACATAGCCATCAAACGGCGCGGCCGGATTGCGGTGGCCCCGGATGGTGTTGGCGGTGTTTTTGTTGCGGCTGGCATTGACGGTGTTGGAGTTGATGGGCATGATCCGGCCCGACGGGGTGCCCGGGTCCTGGCCGAAGGTGGTTTCAAAATCGATTACCGCCTGGGATTTGTATCCGCGTGCTGTTCCCATGATGATCTCCTGGAAGTGTTAAGTTTTAAGTGTTAAGGGCCGAGGGCCGAGGGCCCAGGGTAAAGGGCTAAGGGCCGAGGGCCCAGGTGCAAGGAAGACTTTTGGGCCTTTGTGCCTTGGCCCTTGGCCCTTGCCCCTCGGCCCTCGGCCCTATTCGTTTCTTGCCGGATGGCCCGAGCCGATGACGTAGGGGGCTTCGATGCTCAACGTCTGGCCGGCCATGCAGAAGGGGAACCATTCAATGGTGGAATAGTCCACGGCAATTTCGTTGATGCCGGCGTTGTCTGACTGCTCGATCACGGTGACGGCGGCAACGAGTGCCAGGCGGCGCAGGGCCTCGACATTTTTGACACCCGCGTATTCAATGACATTGTTCAGGCCGGGCCGGTTCCGGGTTTCCGGATCATGGACCATGTCCACGATGGTGACGGCATCGGCATACTGCCGGCCGCCGTACTGCTTTTCCTCCGGGTAGACGCACACGGCCGGGCAGTCTTCTGCTGCCGGGGGGTTTCGCACGTCAAAATTGCCAAACACCTTGATACCCCGGCCGTAGTTGTCCCGGCACCAGGCGTCTATGGCCGAATCCGTGGCAATGGCGGCCACCAGGTTATCGATTAAGGGGTTTAGGTCCATTGATCAGGCTCCAAAAATCATTAAAACATTGGCCGGACATCGCGCTCGATGGCCAGTTCCAGCAGGCCGAATTCTTCGGAAACAGTGTTGAGCACCTTCCAGGTATGACCGCTGATGTCCACTTCGTCCCGGTATTCAGCCGCGCCCCCGAAGTCCGCCAGGGCGGTTTGCGTCAAAAAAAGGCGGCCGGTTCTGTGCCGGGCCTTGTCTGCGCTGCGGACACCGCTTGCCATGGAAAGATCCCCGGTTTCTGCAACCGCCCGGATGGTTTGCGCCGTGCCGGTTGACGGCCTGTGGTAAACAACGTCCTGGGCAAACTCATCAGCATCGAGCATGGCGGCGTTGTCTGCGGCGATCTGGTCTTCAAAGGTTCCCATGGGGTTGTTTTCCCTTTTGTAAAAAAGGCGGCCGGTGACAGGCGACAGGGGCCAAATGCCCCGGTCACCTGTCAGACGTCACCGCGTTATCAGGTCTTGATGCTGCCAAACAGATACACGCAGTTGGCGGCAATGTCGGTGAGGGTGTTGCCGTCCTCATCCTCGGTGACCAGCAGGCGCTCATCCACGTGGTGGCGCACGCGGTAGACGTCGCTGCGGATCTGCTCTTCCCGGTAGACTTCCACAATGGGATCGGTGCGGGAATCCGCGGTCCAGATAAAGGTGCGGCCCACGCAGGGCTGGCGCAGATCCGGGCCCCGGTTGGTCTTGACCAGGGCGGCATGGGTGTCGGGCCAGAAATCCGTAAGTTCCCTGGGCTGGTTTTTGTCTGCCGCGTCAAACATGGCGTTTCCAATCAGCACCCGTGCGATGCCAAACATCCGGGCCAGTTGGACCGCAGTCAGGCTGTTGATGTCCAGGCCGGGAAACGTGAACTGCAGGGTATTGCGAACTTCTTCAGTCTTGTTCACGGCATTGGCCATGTTCCAGGACAGGATCAGGGTGTCTGGCAGGGCGCCCATTTTTTTCCGGAATTCCGACATGCCGTCCTTGACATCGGCAATGGGCTTGCCGTTGGCAACGTCATTCCAGGGATTGGACACGTTCTTAACGGTAAACCGGCTCGGGTCCATGACCTTGTTGGCAATGCGCTTTTCCTGGTTCATCTGGATCACGCCCCGGGCCGAATCAATGGTGACCTGGTCGGCCATGCCCGGGCTCTGGCGCTCCAGGCGGTCAAATTCGTCATCGTCAATGGGCTCTTCAATACCCTTGTCCCGGGTTGAAAAGCGAGCGCGCTGGTAGTTCCAGTCCGTCCGGTTGTAGGCGCCGGACGGGGCCCGGGCGTCTGATACCATTTTGCGGTACTGCTCCAGCGGGATCACCTTGAATGTGCCGGTATCATCCGGAGTGGTGTAAGGCGGCAGCACCTCCAGGCCGATGAATCCGGACTGGGGGATCTGGCCGGTCTCGATCATGTAGGTGCCCAGATCCGGCCGGTAAACGGGGGTTCCTGACTGCGGTCTCATATGTGGGTCCTCCTTGGTTTTTAAGGCCGGATGTCAAATCCGCCCGATTCAATGGTTTAGGTTACGGTTTCCACGTGGTGCCAGTCATAGGGCAGCACCTCAATGAGGCTGCCCGCCCCGGATGCGGCCTGCAGAAACTTGCCGATTTTCCGGTAATCGCCGGCGGTGGAGGGCAAGGCCTGGACGCGGCCCTGGTCTGCCGCGTAAGCATCCGCGCCGGCATCCGCGGCGCCGGCAGCTTCCAGTTCCTGGGTGCCGTCGTCTTTTAAAAACCGGACAGCCGCGAAATCACCTTCTGCGCCGTCGCCGTCCATGCCCACGATGGCGCCGATGGGGGCATCCGTGGCCGTGGCTGTGTTGAGCACCACGGTGCCGCCGGCCAGCTTGACCAGTCGGTTTCGAACCCCGCCGCCGGTGCCGATCGGAAAGGTTTTGGGTCCCTTGTTATACATGGTGAAATCCTCCGTTATTGGTCGTTGATGGTCACGCGCCGGCCAGGTCAATGGCTGCGGGCCGGCTGCGGTTATCTCCGGTTTTCCGCCTCAATCCACTTTTCATAGGCCTGCGGGTGCTGCTTGCGCACAGCCTGGATGGCGGCCATATGGGTGGCGTTGGGGTTTTCCTTCTTATGGGCCTCCACTTCGGCCATGAAATCCACCTTGTTTGGATCCGTGGCCTGGCCGCCGCCTGCGTTTAACGGCGGGGTGCCGCCGGACTTGATGGCGTCAAGCATCTGCTGCCGGGTGGGGCTCTGGCCGGGGGCAGGCGTCTGGCCGGGCGGCTGGCCCTGGGGCGGGTTCTGGGCATTGTCCCCGCCGCCGGCCGGGGCCATCAGGCCCCGGACCGCTTCAAGCTGCTCTGCGGTCAGGCCCAGGTCGGTGATCTTTTTGACCTGGTCTGCGGTGTCTTTTCCGGCCACCGCGCCAAGCACGGAAAGCACCGATTCCCGGGCCTGCTTTGCCGCGGCTTCCGGGTCCGGGGCCTGGGCTGCGGCTTCGTCTTTTCCGGCCTTCCTGCCCTGCTCCAGGACCTGGGCGTAAAGATCCGGGTGCTGGGTTTTGAGTTCATTGACATCCATGGGTGGGTCCTCCTTGGTAAGGGTTGTTAAAAATTCATCAAAATCATTGACGATCATGTCCACCAGGCCGGCGTCTTTGGCCTGGTCGGCCAGAAAGATTTGGCCGTCTGATGCGCCATAAGCCTGCTCCGGGGAAAGCCCCCGCCGGGCGGCCACCTCATCGACAAAAAACGCATAGGTCTTATCCAGGCGGTCCTGGAAATAGGCACGGGCCTCATCAGACAACGGCTCAGCCGAATTACCAAAGGCCTTGTATTTTCCGGCGGTCAGGTATGTGACCGAAATGCCGATTTTCTCGTTTAACTTTTCTTCGTTGATATGGGTAAACAGCACCCCGATGGAGCCGATCTGTGCGGTCTTGGGCGCGGCGATTTTTTGCGCCGGCAGGGCCAGCAGCAGGGCCGCGGATGTCATCTGGCCGTCGGCATAGGCGTACAGGGGCTTTTTTTCAGCCGATTGGGCCAGGAAGTGCAGGCTCTCAAAGACCCCGGCCACGGTGCCGCCCGGAGAACGGAAGGACAGCACCTTTTTTTTAACCTTGGGATCATTGTCTGCCGCGGCCGCGGCCCGGCGGATATCCGCATAAGAGCGCAGGCCCGCCCCGCCAAACAGCCGGGAGAAAAATCCGGCCTCGGGCGTCAGGACCCCGGAGATCCGCAGGATGGCCACATCCCCGCGCAATTCATACAGATCTTCCCGGCCGCTGTTGTCGCCGCCGTCCATGCCCGGCATCCGCATGGCCGCGTCCCAGTCCATGGCGCGCATGTTGGCAATCAGGTTTTCCAGGGCCTGGGGCTCGATCATCCAGGGGCCGTCAAACATGGATATGTCAATGCCGCGAAATTTCATTCATCTTCCTCCAATCCGGTGCCGTTGGCATCGCGCTGGCGGCGGCGCTCCCGGGCGCGCTGGGAGACGGTGGACTCCCAGTCTCCGCCCGACATCTCGGCTGCGCTGTCGGCCAGGGTTGTGATATCGTTTTCCAGGGCCTTGACCATGGCGGTGATCTCCTTGACCGGATCCACATGGCCGCGCTTGGGCGGAATCCACCGGGCCCGGCACGCGGCCTGGCGGATATCGTAGAAATCCTGGTCGCGTCGGGGCAGCTTTAAATATCCGCGCAGCCAGGCTTCCTCCAGCACCATCTCCCAAACCGGCTGGCAGAAGTTGTCCACCATCCATTTCTGGTAAAAGGAATACACGCGCCAGGCTTCGAGCAGGGCGGCCCGGGCGCTGGAATAATTGGTCTTGGAAAAGTCTTTTGCCACCACCTCGTAAGGCATGCCCACAGATGCGCCCACGGCACGAAGCAGGCGTTCGACAAAATCCGGAAAGGTGTTTCCGGGCCGGTTCGGGGAAAGCACGTGGGGCCGCTGGTTGGAGGCGCCGAAGTAGACGCCGCCGGCCTCGATATCATGGAAGGGCTCGGGCGGTTTCTTCATGCCCGCGGCCTGCTCGTATGGGTTGTTGGTCTCGATGAACACCGGGAAACTGGCGGCCACAATGGCGCCCACCAGCTCGAAATCCAGGTAATCCGACAGGTCCCGGAAAAACTTCATGGCCGGGGCCAGAATGGACACGCCCCGGACCTGCTCCTCGGACTTGGCCACAAACCCGTGAAAGCACCCGGGCCGGTGGCCGGTCCAGGCCGGCACCCGGGCAAACTGGGAAGACATCAGGCCAGACGGGGTGCGGAGAAACCGATCCGAGGGGTTGGCGACCCAGTACCGGGCCGGCGCGCCCCAGGGGGTTAGCTCCACGCCGTCGCGGATTTTGATACTGCTGACCTGATCCCGGGGGGTTGCCAACCGGGCCGGGTGCAGGCATTGAAGCGCCATGGAAAAAGAACGGTTGGGCTGGTCCAGCACCACGGGCACGCGCAGGTATTCGCCGTGCACAAACAGGGAATACGCGGTTAAAAACTCGATGCACCACCAGGGCATGCGCCCGGTGACGTCGGCCTCCCGGCCCCAGACCGAAAACCACCATTCGGCCTGCTCCTGGAAATCCTGCACCTGGGTGTCGGTCCAGCCCAGGATGGATTGGTGGGGATTGGATTGGGCGATTAAGCCCGTGCCCACGGAGTTAAGGGCCATGGAATCCACAATGGAGGCCGCGTGCGGATCATTTGCCACCATGTCCGCGGCGCGGTCCGTGACCGTGATGCGCTCGGAAGATTCAGTCACCCGGTTTAAGCGGCGGACCACCCAGTTGGACATGGTGCCCTTGCGGGATGCGGCCGTGCGGTGAATGTCCGGATATCCGGATCCGGAAAGCGGGTTTTTGCGGCCCGCAGCCGGGGCCTGGGCAGCCGCGGAAACCTGGCGCTGGCCCGGTGCCTGGCCCACCAGTGGAAACCGGCCGCCAGAAAAACCAGCGGCAATGCGGCCGGAGCCGGCATCGTGGCCGGGCTTGGAAGGCGTATGCGGATTATCCATCATCGGGCCACCCGCGTGGACACGCCCTGCATGCCCGGGGTCATGCCGTGGGCCATCCGGGATCTTTCGGTCCCCAGCCATTCCAGGGTTTTTCGGATCTCGGGCAGATCGGCCCGGGAAAAGCGCCGGCCGCCCACCGTGTATTCCTGGTTGATGGACACGGCCTTTAGCGCCGCCTTATAGGCCGTGATCTGTTCGTCTAACTCCGCGATGGTGAAACAGGACATAAAAAAACCCCATATATGGATTTTTGCCACATGATGGGGTCATTATATTGGGCAGGTCGTTTCGTTGTCTAATACGTCATGGAAGTTATGGACGTCATGGAAGTAGTGGACAGAAAATTATGCGGAACTGTTTTCAATGGCAGGAACGCACTTGTGGCCGGCAAAAAATTTTTACCGGCCACAAAAAACCTCCGGATCGCAACCCGGTGGCGGCCAGGGCAAGTTGCCCTGGGGATGATCAGTTTATAGTAAATCGAAATCATTCAATGCTGTTTCTGAGCCAAACTCTCTCAACCGCTCCAGCGCTATCGTTTTTATTTCGCTCTCTTTTCCGTAATGTTTTTTGGTATAAACTGTCAATAGAAGGATTTTTGATTTTTCAGGCAGATATAAAAACATCAACCTCAACCCATTTCTTTTACTGATTTTGTATTCCTTCAACCCGATTCTGAGCTTTCTGACCTCAAGGCCTTCAAAACCGGGATAACGATCTCCTTGGCGGGGATTTTTTTTAAGTGTTTTTATTGTATCCTTAATGCGTTTTTTGGACTTGGGATATGTTTTAAAGATTCCCTTAAACTCACGCCCGACATTGCCTGGATACTGTATCTGAATGGACATTCAAAACTTTTCTGCAATTCCCTTAACCAGTTCCCGGAAGTCCTGATCCGACCCGATTTCGCAGTCTTCCACCAGTTCATCAAGTAAAAACAGACTGTTTTCAAGCAAAAAAACAGAGGCACGGTAAATCCTGTTATAACGTGAGACCTGCTTTGGTAGGCTTGTGAAGAATTCTAAATGCATATCCCGCAATTTCACTGTTGAATCTTTAATTGCGGAAAGACACCCGGTAATATTTTCGCACCCCGGTGCGCACTTATCCAACATCCTACGAATTTGAAAAATCGTAAGTTTAAGATGAAGATACTGTCCGATACACAGAAATAACACCTTCATCATTAGAAAAAATTGCGATCCGCGCAACAATCCGTTATAAATATTGTTGGATCGTTTGGATAAGCTTTCCAACCTTGAAGGATTTGGGATGCAATCTGCTGTCGATACCATTGTTCTGCCCTCTTAATTAGAGCCATAGAAAAATATTTTCATGGCCTGAACTATGCTCTTACTTTGTGAAAGTACAGAATACCTCTCTTTGTCAAGGACTTTCGGTTCTACCCACTTTATATTGAAAAAAACAATTAGATGGGCACCATATATTGATTTCTGCTCTGATTTTTAAATCCATTCCTCTTTATTGTTTAATAATAAGACCCTTTTGGGACCACAGCAATGGTAAGGGGGACACAGAATTTTTTCTGTCTCTCTATTTTATCATCGCATTTTGCGACTCTAAATCGTTTACATAACCAACCCGATCACTGCAACCACCCAACGCCGGGAATCGTTTTCCCTTACTCGAATCCACTTTGGCCGCACCTGGGCTGCCAGATACAGGCCTTGAAAAAACGAGAGCGAAACAAAGAATGTTTGTTGGGGGGAAAAGATCAGCGGCGGTAGGCGCTAAAAAAGCGGGAAAGGCGCTCGAATGTTTTTTGCACCAGGTCCAGGCCCTCAACGCTTGTCTCAATGACGCTGGTGCGTGCAATGCGGCGCAGGGATTTATGGTTCCGGACAAACCGGGCCAGACGCCTGAGCCGAAAAAGCCTGGCGATTCGCCCGACCCGGAAAATCCGAAAAAACGGAATCAGCAGCAGCAGATCAAGCCATGCCTGGCGCAAAAAATCCCAAAAGCCGGCCGACCGGCGGAAGATAACCACCAACTCAATGACATAGATCCCGCCGATCACAGCCATGACCGGCCCGACCCAGCCTGCGCCCCGGCCGTCTGATACCAGGGGGATTATAAACACCACAAACCAGATAAGGGTTGTGATATCCACAAAAACGTCCCAGGCTTTGGAAATCTGCTGCATTCCAGGCCTCTTTATCATTTCAGCAGGAAAGGTTGGCACTGCTTTCATTTTATACCTCCAGGTCATGTCTGCGCGCAAGATATTCATCCACCTCAGACTCATATACCCTTTTGCCTTTGGACGCCCCAAGGGTGACCGCGGGCAGTTCGCCGGACTGGATCAGATTGTAGACGTGGGACTTGGAGCAATTGAGCCGACGGCGGACCTGGTCGATGTTAAGCAGCCGGTTTGTGCGGGCCTGCCCGGTATTCTGCAGATCCGGACGGTTGCGGCGGTAGACGAAAGCGTGTCGTTGTTCGGTCATGGGGACCCCCTTTATCTTCGGTGGTTTCGGATTCGTTCACGGATCGCGGCGGCCCTCTCCCGCGGATTGGCGGACTGGGCCGGCTTTTTGGGCGGCGGGTCTTCGGTGGCCGGCTCGGACAGCAGGTGCACCCCGCCGCCGGGCCACTCGGGATCGGCCAGGGCGTGGGCGATGACCTCGCAGTCCAGCAAATGGTTTTCCCGGTATTCCTGCACCCAGGTTTCTTTCCCCTTTTTGTCCTGCTTTTTGACTTCCGCCATGATCTGTTTGGCATAATCAGCCTTTGTGTCCGCGTGCAGGTAGGCGGCCATTTGAGCGGTTTCCTCGGTGCCGGCCATGGCCTTTTCCAGTCTGAAATGCACCGTGTCTTTGAGTTTGTCCGTATCCAGGCTGATAATTGACAATCCGCCCGGTATGGATCGGCCTGATGGGGTGTGCTGCAGGGATTTGCCCACGGAAATTTTGCTGGCCAGGCTCTTGGACGCCCCCTTGGTGCCCCATACCTGGCTGCCCCGGCCCACTCGGTTTTCCAGCAGCCAGAGATAAACCTGCTCGGCCGATGAGATTTCCTCCTCGTATTGGCCGCCGCCGGTGTCGATCCCGGCCCGCCAGATACGCATGCCCGGCCCGCCGCCGGCCCGGGGATATTCCCGCATAAACAGCAGGTCGTCGATTTCCGCCCAGTAAGACAGAAAACCGTAATGGATCAGCCAGGAAGTATAATCCCGGGCCCAGGCGCGCACCAAAAACCAGAAGCCATATTTCTGAACGTCAATGCCGCAGGTCAGGGCCACGGCGGCTGCAGGCACGGTCTGGGGTTTGAGCTCAGGGATCCGGGCTTTTAACACCTGATCTTCCGTGGTGGTCTTGACCCGGAAAACCCAGGGCTCGGCCTTGTGCTGGGTGATAAAAATCCGCAGTTTGTTGGGGTCTTTCAGTCCATGCAGAAAGGCCGCGGCCACATCAGACAGGGAGATAAAGGGGGAATACCAGGACGGCAGATGCAAGGCCACGGACACGGGCCGGTCCGGCGGCTCCGGGAAATCACCGAACATGGGATGTTTGCCCACAAACGGAACCCATCGGCCATTTCGGACGGCCACATCCCTGTGATCGTCAGTCCAGCCGATTTCGCAGGATACGCACACATACCGGGCCATCTTGCGGCGGGTGACCTTGCGCGGGTCCCGGATGTCTTTGGGCCATTTGATCCGGTCAAATTCCATGAACTGATAATGGCCGCACTTGGGGCACCGGGCCTGAAACCGGTACAGGATATCCGCCTCCTCGCGAATCAGCCGGGTGATGGGCGCGGTTTCGTCTTCGGGCGTGGTGTAATACAGCAGCTTCTTTGTGTGCGGATACGCGTTGGTCCGGATGTCACCCAGGTCCAGGTTGATGGGCGGATCGTATTTGTCCACCTCGTCGAAAAACATGTACCGGGCCGACTCCGATGCCAGGGCGGAAACAGACGTGGCCCAGGCCAGCATCAGGTCCATGCCGTTTTGAAACTGGATGGAATAATTTGTGGAGTCGGCCACCAGGTCGGATACGCGCGGGCTGGACTCAATCAAGGGATCAATCTGTTTCTGCTTGATCCGCTTGGTGGTGCCCTCGGTGGACATGACATAAAAAGCCGTGTCCGGATCCTGGTCAATGGCATAGTGCAGGCAGTTTAGGGCCACCTGGGTCTTGCCGGTCTGCGGGGCCCAGCACATGAAGATCTTGCGGATCCAGGGCCTGTTCCACAAATCCATGGGAAACCGCAGATACTCGGTATTGGCCGTGTCCCACTGCCCCTTCCACGGCCCGCGCGTGACCTGCCGGTGGGCATCGGCATGCTGCGACACCGTGACCTTTTCTTTCTCCTTAAACACCCGGCGCTCCGAGGGTGTAAAGATAAACTCCGGCGCCACGTCTTCGGTCGGATCGATTATTTCATGGGCTTCCTGG
Organism: Desulfosalsimonas propionicica; assembly: GCF_013761005.1. NCBI lineage: Bacteria > Pseudomonadati > Thermodesulfobacteriota > Desulfobacteria > Desulfobacterales > Desulfosalsimonadaceae > Desulfosalsimonas > Desulfosalsimonas propionicica. The sequence continues at coordinate 134,067 of NZ_JACDUS010000005.1, read as the reverse complement.
ATCATGATGCAAATAACTCCAATTGCCTTCCACTGGCAAAGTTTATGGAAAGATCGTGATTCGCCTTATAAAAGGCCCGGGCAAATCCGGAAGGCGTAACACTTCTCAATTCAGACCTGCGCCGGCCGGCCGGCAGCCGGTGCATTTTTGAACCTTCAACCGGCCTGACCGGGTTGCGGGGCAGGTTTGGGTTGAAATCTCCCCACAGGATTGTCTTTTTTATATAGGGATCGCCATAATCACACGGGTTAAACGACATCCGGCGAAAAGGCTTGAGCTCAGGGCATAATTTTTCAATCCGGCCCACAGGGTTTTCCAGTGCCCAGAACCTGGGCCGAAACCTGACCACCATTTCCCACACGATCAGCGTCAGGCCCACCATCTGCTCGGTGAAGGATTCCCATGGCGGCTCTGCAGACCCTGGCGAATCTTTGTACTGCCACCAGCGGGCACCGGATGCAGCAAATGCAGTGCACGGCGGCGCGGCTAACAGTCCATCCACGCGGCCCTCATTTTCTTCCTCCACCAGGCTGACCAATCGGCCAAACCCTTCAAGGATGCTCCCTTCAAAATGCTGATCCCACAGCAGCACCCGCCATCCGGCATCGATATAAGGGCGCGCCCAGTTGCCAGTATAGTCATAAACTGAAAGCAAAAATGGAGGCTGATTCAGCATTACTCAACCACCTTCCATGTCTTTGGCTTGCTGTACCGGTTCAGCCAGGCTTCCAGGTGTTCCAGGTACATTTCAATCAGATCCGGCGCCTTTTCCGGATCACCTTCCACGATCCGGATGATCTCTGAGGCCTGGGCCCGGATGAAATTTTCCATGTCTGAGCGGAACACCTTTGCCCTCGCGGCCAATTCACGGTCCCATTGATTGCGGTGGACATATTCACCCATCTCAATCTTGGTCTTTGTGTCCCAGTGCCGCGCCTGGGCCTGGAGCTTTTCCAGCTGGGCTTTGGCCGTGGCTTCCTGCAGATCATCCAAAGTCCCGGATCCGTCTTTTTTCTCCAGCCATTGCTTTGCATACTTCTCAACGGTCTTGAGCGGAAACGTCCCATCTGCAGACGGCAGCAGCTTGCCTTCCTTCTTGTGCTTATAGGCAGCCGACTTACCAATTTTCCATCCGGCCCGGTCCAGGTACTCCACCACCGCGGGAATGTTTTTCAGGGCCTTGGTCATGACAAATATTCAAACTCGATACGGTTAACCGTGGTCTGCGACGTGCACTTATTGTGACGACAAAACATCTCGATAAACTCTTCCGGGGTCAACTCCGGGAACCCCTCTTTAACCACATCGGATTCATCGATTGCACAAAGGGGCTCCGGGTTTGCAGAAACAATTCGAATTTGCGTGATCCTTTTGACTTTTTCGCCCTTCTTCAATCCCATTGCCTTTTCAACGGCATTGACAACGTCTCCGGGTTTCAGAAACCACCATCCCAGGCGACGTGTAACGGTCTTGATCTGGTTTCGCACCTGATCGGTCGTAATCGCAAAGCTCATATTCCTGGGCATGCTATCCCTCCAGTTGAAATCTCCACAGCCGGACAGTCTCCCGGTTGCATCCAATGATTTCCGATATCTCGCTGTTCGAATCCCCGCGCGCCATCAGCCAGGCCATCAGGACGATTTCCTGATAAGAAAGATTTTTGCCTGCCAAAATGGTGCCGGTCCGGGCTGTGAAATCTCTGCCGCAGCTCCGGCAGGTAACGGTCCGGCTCTGCCAAAAACGACCCAGTGCTGTACCGGTCAGACCAGATCCGCAACACGGGCAAAAAGCGCCATCCGGATGCAGCCGCCTCAATATCCACTGCCGGCAAACATCAGCATCCAAAAAATTCGGCCCGAAGATTTTCGCCACGTCGGTAGCCGTGAAAAAATTTAAATTGATTGTGTTTTCGGCAGTTTCCATTTTTCCACCTGTTTATTTTTCCAAAACCTCTGACAACTCGCGCTGCACGAAACCGTATTAAACCAAGTCGCCGGAAGGACCCGTTAATGATATCCGGGATGATCATGGATCAAGATCAAACCGCGGTGCATTAGAAACTCAATGTCATTTACAGCCTGGGCGAAAAGCTCCAGGGCCTGGCCGGCGATCTCCAAGCGCTGTTGGTCCTCCCTGTCAAGCGGCGGGGCAAAGTGCATGTATACCTCGTTGTCCCGCCGCACGATCTGGATGCCGTGTTCCTGGTGCTGCTTCAGGAAATCGGACAAAGCCACCACTCTGGGGAAATCGCGCCATGGGGTGGACACGGGTTCGAGGGTCCGCGGCATGGGTGCACCTGGTGCATCATGGTCTGTGGCCGGGTCTTTTGGCAGCTCGATGTCAATGTCATATTTGGCTGCAAGGTTGCCGATCATCTGAAAACCTCCTGTTTATGGGCCCTGGTCAGGGTGGTCAGGGTTGGTCAGGGCCGGTGGTCAAGGTGAAAACCCGCGTCATTACTGGCGTGGTCAGGGTGGTCAAGGTACTTTTTTATAAAAGCAAAAATATTTACAGGGCCTATCACGCGCGCGCATGTGTATTGATGTGGCGTTTCACCCTGACCACCCTGACCACCCTGGATTAAATAACTGGAATGGTTATTGATTACCTGGTCAAGGTGAAGCGGTTTCACCCTGACCGCACCTTGACCACCCTGACCGCCCTGGAGATCACAGGGGGGCACGGGGGCCGCGGGGAAAAACCGCCGGCCCAAACCGGCCGACGCCCTGACCAGGGCAGATGCATGGTTATTCTTCGTTGGCGAATCCATTTAAGGCGATTCCTTTCAGGAATTGTTCCCGGGTGCCGTTCACCCTGGGGCGGATCATCTGCAGGTTATTGACGGCTGTGTAGAGCTCCCGGAAAAAGTTTTCCCGGGAAAGAATCTTGTAGCCGCCGGCGTTGCAGTATTCTTTATACTTCTTGTACATTTCCTTCTTGCTCTCCTGGTGCTCCTGGCCGACGTGGCACATATCATCCACAAAGCACAGCACCGGGTTATTGAGCCGTTTGTATCCAAGCATCAGCTCATCGGTTTCCCGGCTCTCGGTAAAGCGGCCCTGCTTCCATAAACGGTGAAGGCCCACCAAGGCCCAGGAAAAGATTTCAGACAGCTCTCCCTTGAGCTTTTCAAACAGGTGCGGATCCGTGTTCGCGTCTCCCTCGAAGAACTGGCGCTTGAACTGGATGGGCAGCACCCGCCGGAAGTATCCGTCAGAGTTGTCCAGCACCCTGGGCAGCTTGTTGCTGGCAAATACCAGCTTGCAATGGGGCGTGAACGTGAAAGTATTTTTGTGCTTGAATGCGGCATTGATCGGATCACCGCTGGTGATGGCCTTGAAATACGGCGATTCCATGGCCCTGGAGCCGATCTCCGTGCTGATATTGATGGCTTTCTGGTAAAGGCTCGATCTCAAAAACTGGTCCTCGAGGTCGGCAAATGACACGCTTGTGGTGTTCTCATGGCCGATCAATTCCCGCAGGATCTTTAAAAACACGCTCTTGCCGTCGCTGCCGGGCCCGATCAGGATCAGGCACTTGGCAAACAGCACGTCCTTTGTGAGGCAATAGCCCACGAATTCCTGGGCCTGGGCGATCACTCCGGGGGTCTGGATATTGGTCTTGAGATAATCCAGCCACCGGTCACACCTGCGGCTTGAATCCGGATCATAGATGACGTTTAGCTCGTAGGTGGCGTAATATTCCGGGTGATGAGGCTTTAGCTCCAGGGTTTCGAGGTTGAGCATGCCGTTTCGCACGCATACCCAGTCCTTGAAGTCGTTGACCGCACGGCCGTGGGGCAGTGTGCTCAATATCCGCACCTGGTAGGCGGCATCCTCTGCCCGGCTTTTCTGGCTTTCCCCGCCCAGGTAGCGAAGCGCCAGGGCCTTGACGTGATCCTCGTGGTATTGCTCCCAGTATCGGCCGTTCCAGCGGTAAAACAAGCCGGTTTCCGGGTCGGTCAAAAGCTGGTGCTCGGAGAGGATCTTTTCGGCCAGGCGCCGGGGTTTGAAGCTGACCCGGTCGTTTAACCCCCGCTCGAAAAACTCAAGGGCCTGGGCGGAAACATGCTTCAGAATATCCACCGGCTGCGCATCAGAGATCCGCTGCCAGAAATCATCCACGTTCTTTCGATGCTTTACGAAAAAATCCGTCAGGTCCTCGCCGTGATCCTCGGGCCAGGTGCCGTCCACGCGCCGGCCCATCTCCTCGGGCCACTCGATGGTCTTGAGGGACCGCACCACCTTGGCCAGGTGCGGGGCTGCATACACATTGGCGTATTGTTCGCCGGCCTGGTCCCCGTCATAGGCCATGACCACGTCCCGGCCCTCGAATTTGCCCGCATGCTCCCGGCTCCATTTCTTTGGCTTGCCGGTCTGGGTGATGGCGTTAAAGCCCTGGGAACGGGCACAGATCATGTCTGGTTCGCCCTCGCACAGCAGCACCGGGGACCGGTCATCAGGGGCCGGGGGGAGAAGCCGGGCTTCTCCATAGGCCTTGCCCCAGGAAAAGATTTTGCTTTCGCCCTCCTTTAGGCCCTCGGGCTTATAAAGGCGAATGTTTCGCACGTGGCCGTCTTCATCAGGCACCGGAATGGCCACGCGCTCCGGGTGCCTGATCTTTTTGATCTCCCCGGTCTTGGCCTGATAATGGGTCTGCAGCCGCAGGCCCAGGGCCTGCATCACGTCCCTGGACCACCCTCTTTTGCGTTCCAGATACTTGATCCAGGTCTCGGGCAGGTCGCCCAGCATGGCGTAAACATCATCGAGATACGGCGGGTCCTCCTGCTGCTTTGTCTTTGCCGCAGCCTTGGCTTTTTTCCGGGTGCCCGGCACCGGCGGATGGCCCGGATCCCGCTTGCCGCCATGTCCGCCGCGGTCGATTCCGAATTCATCGCAAAACGCCTTAAACCCATCGTCTGCGCCATATCCGTTCGCGTGCGCCCACAAATCCGCCAGATCGCCGGACACACCGCAATGGCCGGCCAGGCAATGAAACAGGTCCTTTTCCGGGTTGTATGAGAAGGAAGGGTTTTTCTCATCGTGAAACGGGCACAGGCCGATCATTTCATCGGCGTCCCACCCGCTTTTTACCGTAAAACACGCCTGGGCGATTGCCCGGCGCTGCTGCTCGTCCAAGTGCTCCTTTGCAATACCCATGGCCTATACCTCAAAAAATTGCGGCTGTGTGGTCATGCCCACGTAGCGGTACAGCTCATACAATGTGGCCTCGATGCGCGCCCGGAATATCGCGTCCGTGTCCCGGCAGCCGTCTTCCACGTTCCAGTGGTTTGTGGCAATGCTGCGAAACACGATTCTCCGGTAATAGGATGCATGCCGGCGCCACACCTGCAGCATGTCATCGGCCTGGGCCCGGAACCCTGCTGCAAAAGAATAGGCAATCACGTCCATCAGGGTCCGGTCGGTCACCACCACGTCATACTCCGCGGCCGCCGTGATCTCGGCGGCCATCTGCTTGTTAAATATCCACTGCTGGGCCTTGTGGGTGGTCTCCTGGTTGATGGGATACGGGCATTGCCGCTCAACGTCTGTGATCAGACAAACCGTGGCGTCGGAAAGCTTTGTGGCTGTTTGGTAAACCTCTGCCAACCGGCCGGCCGCCGTGGTCTTGCCCGTGCCCTGGGCGCCGGAAAAGGCAATGATGTTGCCCAGATCATTTTTTTTCGAGTACATCCGCCAACCTCTCCAATGCAGGTACAAAGAAAATCGATGCGGCCACCATGCCCGCGCCGATCAAAATATTTACCGGAAAATACGGGCTTTCAGAGCCGGCCAGCAAATACCCCCCGAAAAACAGCAGGCAAAATATCCACGCTTTGATCCGATCCATCATGATGCAAACCTCCAGATGATCCGCCGCCGTTCCACCGCATACACCTTGTGCCGGTGCCGCCGCGCGCACCGTTTCACCCCGGCGATGTGGGACGGATGGGAAAATCCGGCCGGCAGCCCGGCCGCCACAGCCTGTTTTTTAATCTCTCTGGCCTTCTTGCTCCGCTGGCACGCCCCCTTTGCCATGCTCCCCCCTCAGATACATCTGATAGGTTTCATTCAGTTCCCGCTTGGCCTCGGCCAGAAAATGCCGGACTTGCTCTGCGTCGCGATACTCGTTGATGGCCGCGTGAAAACGGGTCACCGGCGGATAGTCCTCCAGGCATTCATGCTGGATGGTCTCGGCGCTGGGCTCCACATCATCGACATCCCGCAGCTCGCAATTGACCACATACGCCAGGCGCGCGGCGATAATCCGGGCAATCTCGCTTTGCCCACGGGTCATAAATGCCCGGCACATGGCTTCCAACCGGTCGATGGGGTTTTTCTGATGGCTTTCGGTGGTGTCCGGATCAGCGGCCCACCGTTCCACCTGGCGCAGGGAAACACCAAACATCCTGGCCAGAACATCTTTTTTGATGTGATAGATACCTGCGGAAAACACCTGCCAGCTTCTCAACGGCGGGGCTTTGGGTTCTCTGTTCATTTCACTTTTCCTTTTTGCGTATAAATGGTATTTATTTGCTGTCATAATCTGCCCACCAAAATGGAAGGAGCGCTGCATATGAAACCACAAGTCTTTGCTTTTGCATGGTATCCATCCGAAGCTGAATACAAGAAAGTGCTATCTATCTGCGAAGACAAAGCGAACCTCCCTGATACCTTTGCGGACTGGCTGCAAAAGGCGGAGATGGGATTCAACCAATACAGCGGCCTGCCGGGGGTTAAAGTTGTAAAGATAGATGTTTACGCAGACGACTTTCTTGCCTGGTGCAAAGCCAACGGTCGTAAGGTCGATGGCTCCAGTCGCGCAGATTTCGCTAACCATAAGTTGACCCTCAAAATTAAATCGGGTGAAATTAAGCTGTGACGCCGGGGGTTTTAACCTCCAAGCCTCCGGCATTTTTCTTCCAGCAGCAGCGCTCTTGAGGCTGTCACCGCAAAATCGTAAGACCACCCGTTTTCACGGATAAACCGGTCCAGTTTTTTCATTGGCGATTCCACGGTGTTCTTGCAGCACAGGGCAACCCCGCCCTGCTCAAGCGCGTCCAGTTCATTGTCATGAATGAGGCAGGGTTCCGTAAAAGCACCGCGATTAACCAGGCGGGCCAGCCCGGCTTCCGCCCATAAACGGATGCCCTTCATTTCCTGCTTAAAAAGGTCAAACAGACCCCGTATGCGCGATGATTTATGCGGGGCATTTCTGAACACCACTAAAAGAAGCCGCCGCATCATCGCCTGGGATCGAAGCAGCTCCGGCGGGAAATGATTGGTTTTAATGGCGAGCTTGCAAAATGGCTGGAAAGTAAAGGTTCGGTAATTTGGAAAAACACCTGGTGGATGAGAAGCATTAATCATGTCTCCGGCCAGAAGGCTTTTAAAATAAGCGCTGTCCAGAGCAACCCGAAGATCGTCTTCAGTTGATACGTTTAAAACAGAGGGCTGCAAAAAACGGCGAAAGCCTTGATTCCCCATTTCTTCGACGGTCAGATTTGTCACAGGTGCCGGTTTAAGTGTTTCCCGCAGCACATCAAGAATCAAAGACTTTCCGCATCTGGCAGGCCCAACCAGGACCAAGGCCTTAGCGAAAATCACATCCCTGGTCAGACAATACCCAAAAAACTCCTGCAGGCAGTCAATGCCCGCCTGGTTGCCGATGGCCTCATCTAAAAACTGCAGCCACCGGCTGCACCTAAACTCTTGATCCTGTTTTGTTTCTTCACTCATTTCGGCCTCTCCTTTTCAAATCCGGTAAGCTATCCTGCCGGGCATGAACGCGCCCGGCACCACCCCCATCCTATGCCTGCGGCAGGCCTCCGGCCCCGGCCTGGGCCGTTGCCCTGCCCGCGCGCCGGCAGAATTCCGCATAGGTTTCCGCTGCAGCCTCCTGTTCGGCCCGGCCCATGCGGGCAAACCGCATGGCAAGAGACAACAGCCGGATCCGCTGGCTCGGGGAAATCGTCCCATCCCCGGCCCGCGCCAGCAACCCCTTCCAAACCGGCAGATCCCGCTTTTGCGTCCGCGTCCAGTAATCCCACAGCGCATCGTCACATTCCCGCTGATAGGCCAGCACCTTGGCCCGCAGGCCGTTTTTCACCTTGTTGTGGTTAATGGTGGCCAGAAACCCGGCCACTTTTCTCACCGGGATGCACACGGTCTCCTGGGACCCGCCAGACGAAGGTGTAACGATAATCGTCACCCCCCATCGATCGGCCTGGCGCCTGAGCTTTTCCCGCTGCGGCGGCCAGGCCAGGCCCATGTTTTCCACAATGGGCCGCACGGGCGCATAGGGTTCGCCCTCGTGCTCAACCGTGTAAATGGTGTCTCCGTGAAAGGAGACCGGAGTGAGGTGTTTGCGGTCGGTCATGATATCCCTCCCTTTTGCTTTTGTTTTTGCCCCGAAAGTGATAACTATCTGAATTGCATTCTTGATAAATCGCCAACCAAAGGAGCCAGCAGTGCAACAGTACAGAATCAAGTTTTTCCTTGAAGACGGCCGGCTGATCTACGCATCCAAACGCGGCAAACTCGAAACAATCCCGGAAGACCGAAAGGAAAAGCTATACTCCCAGGCTGAAAAAGCGGCCTACTCAAAAGACCTGATAACCTTTTCTTCGGTTGATTATTTCGAGACAATGCAAGCGCCTTATGTCCGGGTTTCAAGCGTGGTGCTGGAGCCGGTTGAAGGCCCGCTTGATGAAAATGCCATCCTTTTTTCGGAAGAACCGGAATAGCCCTGCCGCCCCTGCATGAAATCAACCAGCGCCTTGATCGAACCGTGCTCCTGCGATTTTTCCGCCATTTCGACCTTTCCTTTCTTGCCTCAAAAATTTAAAGATCCCAAAGCAACGGCCTCGTATTCAGATAGCGCCTGCTTGTCGGCGGCCACCCAAAAGCGACCTGAGTGAAAAACCTGAAAAAAAGGGCTGAAGTAACCCTGGTTGCCACACCCGATTGCCTTCAGCCCTGGTTTGGGGTTTTGCCCCCTCCATTATTGGAAAGGGCGGCCTTCATTTCCTCCGGCGAACCTTCCAGCCAAAGGACTGGGTTGGTGCCGGTTGCTTCGGCTATTTTTTTTGCCTTTTTCCATGAAGGACGGCGCTTGCCAGCCAAAATAAAACTGATCATCGATTGAGAAACTTTGACCTTTGCTGCGAGCTCTATTTGAGTTGGCATTTTGTACCTTTTAATTACGTTTTGATTTTTAATTTGCATTAAAATTACATATTGTCAACCGATTTTTACATTAAAAGGAAAATATTTTTCTTTTAATTTATTACCTTTGGTAATATTGTCCGTAATAAAAAAAGGTTAGTCCTTTATGCATGAAGATTACAAAGAGGCTTTCAAGGCGGCATTAAATCATCTGTTGGATGAAAAAGGGCGGGGAGCTCAGACTTTCGTCGCTATTGAAGCCAATATTTCCCATGCACAACTAAACCGGATCAAATCGGGGAAAAGCAGCGGAAGTATTGAAACTCTTTATGCTATATCAAAGGCTCTCGGCAGGGATTATGAAGAAATGGTTAAACTTGGCCGAAGCATCCTACTTTATGAAAAAGACCCGGACAAAACCCCCCTTAATGTTTCTTCTGAAACATCCTGGAAGGCCGAACCCCCACAACCCAAGATTGATGCCCGCTACTTTGACTTCGTTCCCATGGCCGAAGCCCGCTTAAACGCTGGCGGCGGAAACGTGGTCATGACAGAACAATACGGGGAATATTACGCCTTCAGAAAGGACTGGCTCAGAAAGGTAGCCACCGGCCCCGGCAACATCGTCCTGATGACCGTGGAAGGCGAAAGCATGACCCCCACCATCTCGGATGGTGACACGGTCATGATCGACATGGGCCGCACCCGCATCAAATCCGGCAGCATCTATGCCCTTGGCATCGAAGACACCATCATCATCAAGCGCCTGGAATACCTGGTCAGCGGCTCCATCCGCATCATCAGCGACAACCGCCAGGAATATTCACCCTACGAAGCAAACCCCAAAAACATCCGCATCATCGGTGAAGTCATCTGGTGCGCCAAACAGTTTATAAAGACAGAATAGAGTATACGTAGAGGGACTTTGCCCTTGTCAGGGAAAACCGCAAATATTTACCCGAAATGACAGACTTCGGCTGGAATGAACTCGTCGTCGGCCGCGCCGTCTGGATGTGGCGCAGCCTTGAGGAGGTCTGAGCAGGCCGAAACCCTATGGAGGAACTCCATTAATCGAAGCCACACTCAATCTGAGGCGCATATAACCCATTATATTGAGTGAATTTAAAATAACATGCTGAAAATAAATAAAAGTTTTGAGGCCCTTTTTTAGGTGTTATGAAGCCGATCAGGCATATATTTATCGTTATGCTCCTTAGAAAAACGAGGGATTAATGAATTTCTTTACAACAATTTTAGCAAGCACTGCAATTACAACAGGTTTAATAGGCGCTGTTGCATGGCTGGCAAGAACTTGGATTAAAGAAAGACTCACCCGATCTATAAAGCATGAATATGACAAGGATTTAGAGGAATTCAAATCTGACTTAGCGTCAAGCAATGCTATTGATTTAGAGCAATTGAAGTCCGAGTTGTCTGCAAGCAATGCAGTTGAGATAGAACAATTTAAAGCCAGAATTGGGACCGAGTATGAAATTATAAAGGCAAGCTTGCTTCGTTATACTGAAAAGCAATTTGAATTATATAACGATTTATGGGCGTCTTTATGCGATCTTGAAGTATGTGTAACGAAGCTATGGGAAGAAGCAAATTTAACTAATTTACGAAAACTGGCTCGGCAGCTACATGATACACGACTAAAAGTTAGAAAAAGCGCATTGCTTATAGAGGACAGGCATTTTAAGGAATTAAATTACGTTCTCAGTGAATTCGAAGGCTTTCAGTTTGGAAAACAATATTTGATTGACCTGAGAAAGGCAAGACGAAATGAGTATGTTGATGAATACCAAATTCACGATGCGATTTCAAATAATGCAGAAATCAAGAACCGTTTGGTAGGGTTATTATCTGACATGATGGCATGTCTTAAAAGACAAATTGTGAAGCCCGAGGAGCCTAACCAAGCAAATTAACTCGGATGCAAATTCCACTGCGCTTCATTTGCACCGGTTATTTGCGCCGTTATGCATGCGAGATTGAATAATGGCGAGAGAATCAATACCAAAGAAAATTAAAGAAGCAGTGCTTGATGAATATGATCATAGATGTGCCGTCTGCGCAGGAGACCGCCCCCATCTTCATCATGTTAATGAAGATGCAACTGATAATGACCCTATGAATTTATTGCCTCTATGTCCGAATTGTCATCTTAGAGATCAACATAATCCAACGAAAAAAATTGATGTAGGAAAGCTTAAACTGTTTAGGAAGTACAAGGATCCAACAATTTTAAAGCCACAATTTCATCCAATTTATGAACGCACACTATTTTTAAATGAGATAGAGATCAACGATTCAAATGTTGCCGAAATTGAGAATAGAGCCAAGGAATTAATTGAATTCGTGGCATCTCTTGAAATGGGTGATTTTTATAGCAAACGTCTGAACGAACTGGTTGGACCACTAAAACGTGTGTTTGTTATGGCATTAGGTGGGGGGCCGGACCCGCATTATGAGCGACAACGAAAGCGGGCTAATTATGATTATCGAGAAAAAATCTCACAAAATAAAGACGATGTATACAGTTTAATTGTTGAATTATTGCGATATCAGAAATGGTGATTGCATAACCAGTCAGCTCAGGCTACAGTCAGGGCCGACGGCTTTTTTAAACAGAGGCTCAATTGAACACCAAACAAATTTATTCAAGTTGTTGGAAGCCCTGACTGCTCCTGGCTTCCAACGTTAGGCCCCACGAGAAAATCCGGGACTAATGGAAAAATGGCTGCTTTAGGAGAGGAAATGAATGGCTTTCTCTAATTCCCATGAAGCCGCAGGAGCTATTGCCGAGTTAATTGGCGGCCCTACGCCTCGTCAAAGGCAGTTAGCAGAGTTGTGCGGAATTACTTTGGAGCGTGATTGTCCAACCTTGGTGGCGGCGGCGAAGCTAAGGATGGCGCTGACAGTTGAGTTAAATCTTCGGACTGCTGATTATGTCAGTGAAGAGTTGGAAAACCTCGTTGAGCAACTCCGCACGTCCGACGATGTGACCGTTTCTTACGAGTCTAATGAAGAAGCACTTGCATGGATCGCGCACTTCAGGCTCAAACGCAGGCGGGAACATCTCTTGGAGCTCGAGCTACGCCACGGCGATATAGTGATGACTTGGAGTGGAGAAATTGCTGAGGTGTCTTCGATTGGCCAAAACGGGCGTGTTTTCTTCAAAGGTGGCCGGGGGTTTGGGGCGTGGCCGGATCTCATCAAAGTGAGGGCACGGAAGGAAGATGAATCCGGAGAAGCGAAGGAGCTACGAATTCAAGCCAAGAACAAAGCGGAGAAGAGGAAAGGTCCATCGGAGTGGTCCGCAGCAAAAAGCGGTGATCTCGCACACTTTGTTACTGAATGTGGTTTGACTGAGGTTGAAGTCGATGAACTTGAGGCTGTAATCGAAAATGCTTCCGATGAGCGCCCAATTCAAAAGTTTCTAGAGAGCCATCCTCACCTCATCACGAGCCTAATGAGCGGAAATGAACGGTATTGCATTCCCCAAAAAAGGCTCGGAGGAGAGTATATACCTGATTTTATAATAGGTGATGCGGATTCCTTAGGGTTTCGTTGGGTTCTAATTGAAATAGAGACGCCCCGTTCCGGCATTTATCTTCAAAAGGGTGAGGATTTAGATCAATACGCCCGTAAAGGGTATAGTCAGATTGTGAGCTGGCGTAATTGGTTGTGTAATAATTTCGCATATGCTCGTAATTCTCCCCGCCAAGATGGATTAGGTCTTTTCGATATCCGCGAGAAATCGGACGCGGTGGTCCTCGTTGGGAGAAGGGAAAAAATGCCGCCGACAAAGGATGCGCAGCGTAGTGAGATCAGGCAATCGAACAATATTCAGATACATACCTACGATTGGTTAATAGAGACCCTCCGAGGCATTGTACGGCACACAGGACCACCTGGTAGTAATCGCTATCTCTTTGATTAAGAGCCAATATAGCCATAATAGATTCAAGTCGGAAGGGGCTGGATCGTTGCCTAACCAATCGTCCGAATTGACGCGAGAAACAGAGCGGCGTTTTTTTGAAAGGTTCTTGGCCGCGCAATTCATCTCAAGCGTTAGGGAGGAATATATGAAAAGATTTTCATACTGGATAATTCCCTTAATCGTGCTCTTTTATGCATTTGCCGCTACTGGTCAAACGTATGCGAAGGAAATTACTTTATTCGATAGCAAAGGCGAAGCAACTGCATATATAGACACATCTGATGAACTTACCATTTATCTCTGGGACGGAAACCCTGTAGCTTATCTTTATGATGATGACCATGTATATGGATTCAATGGAAAGCATCTTGGTTGGTTTATTGATGGAATCATATGGGATAACAAGGGAAATGCTGTCGGTTTTATTGAAGGGGCTGTAAATATGGTGACCTCCATAGAGCCAATAAAGAGTATTAAAAGTATCAAATCTATTAAGTCGATCAGAGAGATAGCACCCATAAAGCCTATGCTTTCAAATCGCTGGTCATCGCTACCTCTCTCGATCTTTTTGGCAATGGGAGCTGACTAATAATTATCCCTTATGTTCCCTAACAAAGCTAATTCAGCCGACGCAAAAAACAGCGCGGCTGATTAGCTTTGTTAGCGATCGAAAGCTAAAATGATGTATGGAGAATTCGGGGGACACGATACCCATTAAATGAATTCCGTGAATTCTGGGGACAGCATACTTAATTCAACTCATTAGCCTCAAGGATCACATTACCAAAAACATCTGCATCATCGGTGAAGTCTCTGGTGCGCAAAACGTGGAATTCTGGGGACAGTGTACTTAATTAAATCCGGGGATGGATTTGAAAGGCAAAGGCCAAACATTGCAGGCAGCGACCATTAAAATATTCCTGGCACATGGCAGTCCCACCGGCCTAAGAACCGCCGAAATCTCAAACTGGTCAGGCAAAGCCATCACAGCCCCGAGAACCGAGTTTTCCAGCCTGCTGAAAAGAGAGGAACTGGCAAATCCGGGAATTTATTTTCTCACCGGTGTGGACCCGGATACAGGCGACGATGCCATATACATTGGCGAAGCCGAAAAAGTGGCGGGCAGAATCAAGGGGCACGCGAATAAGGATTTCTGGAATTCAGTGGTGGTTTTTGTTTCAAAGGATGAAAACCTTACCAAGGCCCATACCCGATACCTGGAGGGCAAACTTATTGAAATGGCTCAGGAGATTGGGGCATCGAAAGTGATTAACTCACAGACCAGCGGGGCCAGGCTGCCGGAATCAGACAGCGCAGATATGGATATATTCCTTGAAAAATGCCTTCAACTCCTGCCTGTACTGGGTGTAAACAGCTTCAAAGCAACCGTTGATAAGGCCACGGAAGAAGAAGATATCCTTTATTGCAAAATAAAGGGCCTGACAGCCAAAGGCAAAAGAACATCCAGCGGCTTTGTTGTTTTTTCCGGCTCCAAAGCCGTGCTCGAACACCGGCCATCTTCAACCCGGTTCAAAGCCAAACGGGAAGAATTGATGGAGAAAGGGATCCTGGAAAAACAGAATAATCATCTTGTTTTCACCAAAGATGTTGAGTTCGGTTCCCCAAGCACGGCGGCCAGCATTGTCCGTGGCGGCAACTCCAATGGATTAACAAGCTGGAAAGATGCAAACGGCAAAAAATTGGGGCAAATAGAGGAAGAGAAAACCTAATCTTGTAATTGGACTGACTTAACGCTGATGCCCCCCACGTACAAAACAGAAGAAAAAAGGAAAGAGGCTGAAAAAATTTATAGGCTCCGGATGCGTCATTCTCCCCAGCTCAGGTTAGGGGATGTCTTTTCTGGAGAAACCGTCTTTAGATTTTGCAAAAATAACAAAACATTGGAAAGAATCAATAATTGATTCTTAGAAAGCTGAAAAATATAAAACCGCAGTGATCAAACGGCATGTTTGCTTAAAATATTGTGATCAAACTTTTTCATGTATTGTAACAGAAGTGGAAATTTAGATCAGCTAAGGAGAACCAATGATAACCCAGAAAAACCTCGTGCAGATGCTCAAGCACCTTGGTTTTACCAAGAAAAAACAAAGCTATATCAAACACTTTATTGAACACGACGCATATCTTAGAGTGGACCTTGAGCAAGAAGAAATCTTCTATCCTGAGGATAAAGGCATAATTATAACCGACCGACAAATCTGCAATTTCAGCGCCAATGAAAATTTCGTTGTTCTTGAATGCGTACACCGCCTACTGGCAAAGGGTTATAAACCTAAACACATGGAGTTGGAACCTAAATGGAAGGTTGGCCACGGAGCAAGCGGAGGGCGTGCCGATATCCTTATCAAAGATAACAAGGGCAAATCTCTTTTAATTATTGAATGCAAAACCGCTGGGAGAGAACACGCAAGGGCTTGGAGGCAAACCCTGCAGAACGGAGGGCAATTATTCTCTTATGTCCAACAAGATAGAAGCACACAATTCATATGCCTATACTCTGCTGATTTTATTGATGGAGAGCTCTTTTTTACCAACCATATAATCACCCTAAAAGATAACGAAAAACTTCTGGAAGAAAAAAAGCACAGTCAACCCCTTTCCTATAAAGAATCAGGAGGAGCGGATGAGCTCTTCCGTGCTTGGGCAGAGACCTACAGCAAGGACTTTGCCACCAAAGGTATTTTTGAAGACGACATACCAGCCTATGAGATAGGGAAGCACCATTTTTCACTAAAAGACCTGAAATCCATTAGCAGTAATGACATCCAGGGGAAATACCACGAATTTGCTACCATACTAAGGCAACATAACGTATCTGGGCATGAAAATGCCTTTGATAAGCTGGTAAATCTTTTCTTGTGCAAAATTGTTGACGAAGCAAACAATCCCGACAACCTTAAATTTTACTGGAAGGGAATCGCCTATGACAGCCATTTTGACCTTCAGGATCGCCTTCAGCTCTTATATAAAGCGGGGATGAAAGAATTCTTAGGTGAAGAGGTTACCTATATTGATAATGCTGCAATTGACGATGCATTTCGTTTCTTCAAAAACGATCCAGACGCTACACGGGACACGATCAAGCAATACTTTCGTGAATTAAAATTTTATACCAATAATGATTTCGCCTTCATCGACGTGCATAATGAAAAGCTGTTTTATCAGAATGCAGAGGTCTTGTTAAAAATCGTAAGAATGCTTCAGGACATCCACCTAAAAACAGATGAACAGAACCAGTTTCTAGGTGATATGTTCGAAGGCTTTCTGGACCAGGGAATTAAACAAAGTGAAGGGCAGTTCTTCACCCCAATGCCCATCGTTAAGTTCATTCTTTCATCCTTGCCTGTTGAGAAACTGATCATTGAGCATGAACAGCCCCCTAATGTCATAGATTATGCTTGCGGCGCTGGACATTTCCTCAATGAATATGCAATGCGAATCGCTCCTGTGGTGAAACAAAAAAAAACCGATCCTCTTCAAAATTATTATGCTGCAGTTAGAGGCGTTGAAAAAGAATACCGTCTATCAAAAGTAGCCAAAGTCTCTGCATTTATGTACGGCCAAAATGACATCGACATAATCTACAATGACGCGCTATCAGACAACGACAAAGCTAAGGATGCATGTTTTTCACTACTTGTTTCCAATCCGCCATATAGTGTCAAAGGTTTTCTGGAAACCCTTTCTCCCTCGGATAGGGAACGCTTCGAATTAACCAAGTGCGTTGATGAAAAGAGCTATGCCAGTAACAACAGTATAGAGACTTTTTTTCTCGAAAGGGCAAAACAATTACTTAAGCCTGATGGTGTCGCAGGAATTATTCTGCCTATTTCCATTTTGTCCAAGGGCAGCATCAGGGCTACAGCGAAAAAACGCAATATTTATGTAACTGCTCGGGAAATTCTTTTAAAATACTTCGATATCGTGGCAATTACAGAGTTTGGGAGCGGCACGTTCGGGAAAACAGGCACACACACTATAACCCTATTCTTACACCGCAGAAAAGAAGACCCCGCTCCCGCCCTCCATTACAAGAACAGAATTGAAAGCTGGTTTAGTGGTTATGATGATAAAAGCGTAGTTTTTAAAGACGAACACTTTCTTCGCAAATATTGCAACCTTTTAGAATATCAACTAGATGATTATAAATCACTGCTCAAAGGATACCCCAACAAAACACTTCTTGATACGGACGTATTCAAGGCATATCGCAAAGACTTTGAAAATTTTGCAGAAACAAAATATAGAAAGAAACAAAAAACTTTCAAAAATTTAAGCAAAAAAGACCAACAGGATGAAATGGAAGGAAAATTCATAACTTATATCCAAAACATTGAAAAAGAAAAGCTCTATTACTTTATTCTTACAAGTCTTAACCCTACCCAAACTGTGATAGTGCGGTCACCATCCAGCAATGCAGAAATGAAAAAATTTCTTGGCTATGAATGGAGCAGCGCCAAAGGGAACGAAGGGATAAAATACTTAGGCGGCCAGACCGTCACGATTGAAAAGGATGAAGAAGGCGAGGAGGTCTTAGAGCAAGATGACAAGAGAGTGCTGGAAAATCTGCTTAATTTAGATAATATTCAGACCCCACTCTATGATCCGGGGAATTTATCAAACCCAGAAAAAATAAACAGCCTGATCCGCGCTAACTTCAACGGGGAAACAGTCCATATACCAGAGGAACTAAACGATTATGTTACA
The DNA here is from genome assembly GCF_013761005.1 of Desulfosalsimonas propionicica. NCBI lineage: Bacteria > Pseudomonadati > Thermodesulfobacteriota > Desulfobacteria > Desulfobacterales > Desulfosalsimonadaceae > Desulfosalsimonas > Desulfosalsimonas propionicica. The sequence continues at coordinate 116,226 of NZ_JACDUS010000005.1, read as the reverse complement.
ACAGCTTGGTTGACGGACATGCTTGATTTTTCGCGCAAAGAATTCAATAAGGCCATTAGCTTAACCCCAAAGAAGGCTTCTATGGTTGAGAGCAAATGGGAGTTGGTAAAACTTGATGAAATCGCTGAAATAGTAAGTGGCGGTACTCCAAACACAAGCACATCTACCTATTGGGAAAATGGCGATATCTGTTGGGCATCTCTAGTTGATACTAAAAAAAAATACTTAACTGATACAGAAAGAAAAATAACGAAAGAAGGTCTGGAGAATAGTAGCGCAAAACTTCTCCCAGTGAATTCGGTTTTGTTTTCAAGTCGTGCAACCATTGGTGAAATATCGATTAATAAGGTCCCGACCGCTACAAATCAAGGTTTCAAAAACTTTGTTTGTAAAGGCGATAAGATACACTATGAATATCTGTATGAGGTACTTGCTTATTGCACCGAAAAGATACAAAATTTAGTTGATTCAGGAACCAAATATAAAGAAGTGAATACCACGGCAATTAAGAACTTCAAAATTCCTCTTCCTCCTTTCGAGGTCCAAGGACAAATTGTCACCGAATGCAAGGAAGTAGACAAAGAAGCAAAACAAGCGCAAGAAGAGATTGGTAGGGCAGAAGCAGGCATTGAAGAGATTTTATCGGATTGGCTCGACAAAGGTTATTTCATAAAAAAGATAGAGGAAATATCAGTTACCAATCCATCTAAGAAAGAAATCTCAGACATCGGGGATGAAGTAATAGTCTCGTTTGTTGAAATGTCCTCACTTGGCAAAGGCTTTATCGCCCATAAAGAAGACAGGCCGCTAAATGACCTGAGAAAAGGCACTTACACCTATTTCAGGGAAGAAGATATTATTATAGCCAAGATTACCCCCTGTATGGAAAATGGGAAATGTGCAGTTGCTAAGGGCCTGGCAAGAGGCATTGGTTTTGGTAGTACTGAATTTCATGTAATTCGAACAGACCAAAATAGGGCCCTGCCTGAATATGTATTTGCCTTTTTGAATCGTGAGGTAGTTAGAAAACAAGCTGAAGCCCAAATGACGGGCTCCAGCGGCCACAGAAGAGTCCCGATTTCCTTTTATGAACAGTTCACCATACCACTGCCCGGTGATCTTGAGACGCAGAAAACTCTAATCAGGCAAATTCAAAAACACAAGGATGCCATTAAGGAGGCAAAAGAAATCTTGGAAAACTGCGAGAAACGTAAGGGTGAAATTCTTCAGAAGTATCTGTAAGCAGAACATTTTACAGTATTTTAAAAAAGGAACCTTAAGCCTCAATACCCTTGACAAAGCAAGGGCCGTTGAACTGTAAAATAAATGCCACACTCAATTGCTTAATTCGGGGGACACGTAATTCGGGGGGACACGATACCCATTAAATCATCTATTTTATTATGGACCGATACCGAACCGAAAAAAAAAGAAAACTATCTGAAAAGATTTACCGCCTGGGGCAGCAGGGTCTTTCATGGGTGGAAATTGCCCACCAAAGCGGCATGATTTATCAGAACGCCCGCCATATCTACCAGCGGGAATGCATTTACAGAGAAAAGGCCTTTTATTACCCCTTTATCGAATACCTCTCCGCCCGCACGGAAAAGGCTATCCGTAAAAGCCTGGGAGAAGACCTGCTGGCCGACCCGGAAGGTTTGTCCCAACTTGAAAACCTTAAAAAACTCCTGTGCTGGCCGGGTGTAGGACGCGGCGTGCTCCAGGACCTTGCCGACGCCCTTAATCAGGCCGGGTATGATTCCTTTGATCCTTTGAAAACAAGGGAGGCCATACTCAGCCACCCAAAACGTTTCAGACGGCTGAACACCCCGGCCTCTTAAATTTTTCTTGACCTGCGCGCATCCCTTTTATTATAAAAAGAACTGCCACACTCAATTGCCTTCAGCCCATCACAAAACGGTGATGGGCCTTGTCACAAAGCAGCGACCAGCAACAGCTTGACCGGATTGAAAAGAAGCTCGACATGATTATCGAGCATTTTAATATCGGTGCGTCCAGCCAGGCCAAAAGGTCATCCCGGGAAATCGACGACATCGTCCGCAGCAAGATTTACCACTTACAAAACCGGCAGCGCCGGGCTAAAAAATAATCCCATGTCCATCCGGCAGATTGCAGACAAAAAATTCCAGATCGACATCTCCCAGGGCCGCACGGGCAAGCGGATCCGTTTCGTGTTTGAAGGATCAGAGGAAGAAGCCCGCATTGCAGAAGTAAAGGCCAAAAAGCAGCTTGGCAAAACCGCGCGGGACTCCCACCTGATCAATGAAATCGCGCCCGATTATCTGGAACACGTCCGGCTGCACCAGTCCGCCCGCACCTACCGGGATAAAAAAAGAATGATATACGGCCAGATCCTTGGCTTTTTCGGCAACTACCATTTCGACTTCATCAATAACACCATCGTGGGGTCTTACAAGACCAAGCGCCTTGAAGAAACCAAGGGCCGAAAAATCCACCGGCAAATAAACCTGGAATTGCTCACCCTGTCCGCCATGTGGAAATGGGCTTATGAAAACAACAGGTGTGTGGATGAGCCTGTAAAAATACAGAAGCTGCCCTATAGGCGGCCAGAGCCCGACACCCTCACCAGGGCCGAGGTCCAAAAGATTCTGAAGCACGCCAACCCGTTTCACCGGGCCATGATCGGGTGTCTCTATTATGCCGGGCTGCGGATGAACGAAGTCTTTGACCTGGAGACCCGGCACATAAACCTGGACGGCAGGTTCATCCGGGCCAAAGGCAAGGGCGGCTATGAACGCCTGGTGCCCATGGCGGATAAGCTTTATGAAATGCTGGCCGGCCAGGTGGAATGCAGAAGGCTTTGCGGCTTTAACCACCTGTTTCCATCACTGAGAAATGCCGGTGCAAAGGCCACGGATATGCGGCGGGGCCTCTGGGGCGCCATGAAACGCGCCGGAATCAAAAAGCGGGTGACGCCTCACATGTTCCGGCATTCGTTTGCCACACACATGCTCGAGGCAGGAAAGGACCTCAGAACCATTCAGGAGCTTTTGGGCCACAAGGAAGTGAGCACCACACAGATTTATACCCACGTGGCCCTGAATCGGAAAAAGGATGCGATCGGGTCGTTGTGACGACAATTTCACTTGACGACGTTGTCATTTTTTGCTATTGAAAAGATATATAAAAACAGATGGATAAAAAACAGCACATCTACCTCTTAATCAGTAGGTTGAAGGTTCGATTCCTTCACGGCCCACCAGTAAAATCAGGCAGTTATAAATTTGCCCCTCTTTTAATACAACACAATTTTTAACCACATTGAAAACCCGGCAAAACAGCCGGGTTTTTTTTGTTGGAAAAGTGGAAAATGAAAGGAAACCACATTACTGCGATGTAAAAAGCTTTTTCTTGCCATGGCCGATTTCCATGTTTAACACTATCAAAAACATCTGCTTGCTGATGTGCCTGTGCTAAACTATGATACTGCGCTAGTTAAAGCGATCTCCTGGCAATATCATGGTGAAAAACTGGTTATTCCACAGGCCGGTATGGATTATCACAAGGCCAAATATACTGACGCGATGAAACCAATCAGCCGTTACCTTTCAAAAGCATTTGTTGTTTTTCTGGTGATGCACCTGACTGCAGGGTTTACAGAATCCGGAGCCGCAAGGATTTCAGCGAACCTGGAAAATTATTTGAGTGCCGGCACACAAGCCCGCAGATTCTGGATCGGGTGTGCGCCGGTTTCGGTGCGGCAGGAAATTGCACAGGTTTATGAAGGCCGGGGATACCAGCCGGTCTGGGTGGATGAAAACGGGCTTTCGGATACGGGCCGGGCGGTCATAGAAGCCGCGGGCAAGGCCGGCCGCCACGGACTGCTGCCGGATGACTATTATCACGGATGTCTTTCCGAGTGGCAAAAAAGGCTGGCATCCCGGGAGCCCGACCGTTTTGCCGCACGAAACCTGGCGGCCATGGACATCATGATTTCCCATGCGTTTTTCAAATATGCAGACCATTTGGCCCACGGGAAAGTCGATCCCCTTGCCGTATATTCCAGTGAGGTGATTGAATACCCGGAGAAAAATGAAACCCAAAAAATCCTGGGTTTTCTGGCGGATATGAAAACACCCGGTGATGTGCGCCAGGCCATAAAGGCACTGGCCCCGGCCGGAGCCGGTTACAAGGCGGCCGCAGCCCGGGCTGCACATCTTGAAAAGCGCATGAAATCCGGTGCGCAGGTGCGCATGGACGACGGAGAAGTGCTTCAAAAGGGCGACAAATCGCCCGGGGTTTTGCAGCTGCGCCAAATCCTGGCCGCAGAAGGCGATCTTAAAAAAACGGAGAAAAGCAGCCTGTCGCCTGTTTTTGATGCTGAACTGGAAAAAGCCCTCATGGGATTTCAAAAGCGCCACGGCCTTGGTGCAGACGGGGTGGCGGGCAGAAAGACCATGGCGGCGCTCAACTGGCCCCTATACGACCGGCTGCAAACCATTCGCGCCAACCTGGAACGCCGGCGGTGGCTGCCCCGAAAACTCCGCCAGCGTCGCATTGTCATCAATTCAGCCGGGTTTGAACTCAATGCCTGGGAAAATCAGGACCGCGTATTGAAAATGCGCGTGATGGCAGGCACAAAAACCGAGATGACCCCGATTTTGAGCAAGGACATGGCGCGCTTGGTGATCAATCCTTACTGGAACGTGCCGTCCGGGATTCTGGAAAAAAAGGTGCTCCCCAAAATCAAAAACAACCCGGACTATTTTGCCGAAAATCATTTTGAACTCCTCAGCGGATGGCAGTCCCATGACACCCGTGTGAGCCCGGAGGCCATCAACTGGTCAGACGTTTATATCCGTAATTTCCCGGGGCGCCTGCGCCAGAAGCCCGGCCCCTGGAACGCACTGGGCCAAATCAAATTCATCTTTCCCAACAGATTTAGCATTTATCTCCACGACACCCCGGAACAGCATCTTTTTCAGCGGCGGGTGCGGGCGTTTAGCAGCGGCTGCATCCGGGTGGAAAAACCCGTGGAACTGGCGCTTTTTATTCTAAAAACCAACCCGTTATGGGACCGGTCACGCATAGAAAAGATCATCGAAAGCGGGGAAACCACAGCTGTGCGCGTCCACGACCGGATTGCGGTTCACCTGGTCTACCGGACCTTCTGGGTCAGCCCGCAGGGCGTTGTCAATTACCGGGAGGATGTGTACGAACTCGACCAGGCGCTGGCAAAAGCCCTGGATTCACAATAAGGCGGCCGGAACGCAAACAAAAGAGGAAAAGAGATGAAACCGGACTTTCTACCAGAAGCGCACTGGCCCCACATCAACATGCACAAATTCGGAATAGCTGCCTGCCCCGCCGGCCTTTATTTCCCTGGCGGCTTGGTACAAGCGTCGGTCATTAATGCCGCTGATATGAATGTCTGCGGCCATGGCCTTTAAATGATAGCTGTTTTTGGCCACTCCGCTGCTCCTGGAACGCAGAAGGCGGTTATACTCCGGGGACCGGTAGCCCGAAATCAGTTGGACGGGCCGGCGGCCGGCCCCAAGGCGGGTGTGGATCCGATCGATTAAAAGATACAACGATGGCTCAATGGGTTTGACCGTGCCGTTGTAGTGACAGCGAAAGATTTGGTCCAATTTTTCCCGGGCCCCGGCAATCCAGTTTCCCTGATCGTCGAGATACCGGATGCGAAGCGATTCTCCGGTATGGATATTGTGCACGCAAAGAACACCTGAAATTCCGCGGCGGCGCATTCCTGCTGCGGCGGGCCGGGCCGCAAGCCATGGCAGCATGCATGCGAAGGTGCCGGCGGCTGCCTGTTTTAAAAAAGATCTACGGGATATGTGCATTTTCTTGGGCTGGTTTTAAGTTGAAAGTTGGAAGGTTCGGCAAAAACGTTCAGTTTGAGGATAGATAACAGAATTTACAAGAAGCGTCAACAGGGTTGACATGGCTGCCAATTTCAGGGGGGGGGTTGGCATTGGATTTTCCCGGGCAAAATATCCTTGACAGATGGCGGAAAAACGGGTCTAATAACGGGATTTATATGTGATTGATTCTTTCCTTGCTCTGATGCGGAAAAAATCCAATTCCGACAAACCAGGGCTTTATCAGCCAAAAGGAGGACAAATGAACCATTACGAAAACATTGTGATTATTGACGCCGATGTCGGACAAGACGACAAGAAGGCGTTGATGGAGCGCCTGGAAGAGCAGATGAACCGGCGAAACGGCGTTTTGATCGAACTCGATGACTGGGGTACGCGCAAGCTGGCCTATGAAATCGGGAAAAAACGGCAGGGCCAGTATGTGCGCATCGATTTCTGCGGCAACGGCGAGGTTGTCAGCGCCATGGAGCGCACGCTGGTACACGACCAGCGGGTGCTGCGTTTTATGACCATCCGGCTGGAAGAAAACGTGGATGCAGAAAGCCTGAAGGCAGCAAAAGAGCCGCAGCAGGCCGCTGCTGAAAGTCCGGCCGAAACCGATACGTCCGAAGCCGAAGCCACCCAAACCCCCCAGGCGGCTGCCGTACCTGAAGAGCAGGCCGAGCCGGCAGCAGAAGAAAAGGAGTAGATCCAATGGCTGTAATGAACAAAAGACGATTTTTCCATCGCCGCAAAGTCTGCCGTTTCTGTGCTGACAGCAAACTGGCAATCGATTATAAAGATCCGGGAATGCTCAAATATTTTATCACTGAGCGGGGCAAAATCATCCCCCGCCGGATTTCCGGAACATGCGCCAAGCATCAGCGGCATTTGGCCACTGCCATCAAGCGGGCCCGCAAAATCGCCCTGCTTCCGTACGTGGGCACATCAGACCTGTAAGCGGCAGTCCGCAGGCGCCCATATTCGCAAAAATCACGGAAGGGGCAAAACCACCCCGGATCCATGATGACAACATATAATCCACGCGATATTCTGGCGGGCACCGGCATTCTGGCCTTGTTCGGGGCTGTGGCACTGTATTTTCCCATCCTGGGATTTGCCTGTTTTCTGCTACTGCCCCTGCCCATGCTTCTGTACCGGCTCAAGCTGGGCCGCAAAAGCGCCGGGATCATGGCAATGCTTGCCGTGGTTGTCATTCAGGTCTCCGGGCCGGGTCATGTGGTGGACCTGTGGCTGATTTTGTGCATGATCGGCCTGGGATTTACCATGGCCGAGGCCCTGGTGCAGAATTTAAGCGTTGAAAAAACCATCGGCTACCCAGGCGCCCTGATTTGGACCGCAGGGCTGGCCGCGCTGCTGTTTATCGGCAGCTTTTCCGCATCCGGGCCCCTGGAAATGATTTCGGAATATGTCCGAAGAAACCTGGAGCTGACAGCCGCGGCATACGAGACAATGGAAATGCCCGAATCCAGCATCCGGGTGCTCACCGAGTCCATGGACCGGATTCATTATGTGATCATGGGCATTCTGCCGGCCCTGACAGCCTCGGGCCTGATTTTTGCCGGCTGGGCCAACCTGCTGATCGCCAGGGCCGCACTCAGGGCCAGGCAATTGCCCGAACCGGGCTTTGGCCGGCTCAATCTGTGGAAAGCCCCGGACGCACTGGTTTGGGCGGTGATTGCATCGGCGCTGCTGCTCTGGGTGGCAAGCGGCCCCCTGGCCTTTATGGGTGCCAATGCATTGATTCTGCTGATGCTCATTTACCTGTTTCAAGGCATTGCCGTGATCTCATGGTATTTTGAGCAAAAACAGATGCCCCTGTTTCTGCGGGTGCTCATATACGTGTTAATCGCCATCCAGCAGGCACTGGCCCTGATGGTGATCGGCCTGGGATTTTTCGACACCTGGGCGGATTTTCGAAAAATAAACGCAGCTCCCGGTGATCATCCGGATCCGTCATAAATAGACGGATCCCACGAGCTAAAAAATATGCAACTTACGTGCACCATCGGAGGACAAGAGATGAAAGTCATATTAAAAGAAACCATCGAATCTCTGGGCATTATCGGCTCAGAGGCGGATGTAAAAGCCGGCTATGCCCGCAACTATCTGATTCCCCAGGGCAAGGCTGTGCAGGCCACCAAAGAAAACCGCAAAAAAATGGAGCAGGAGCGGGCCAAAATCGAGCTTCAGCTTGCCAAGGAACGCAAGCTTGCTGAGGAAATGGCCGCCCGCCTTGAAGGCATCACCGTTCAAATTCCGGCCAAGGTGGCGGATGAAGACCGCCTGTACGGATCGGTTGCCGTGCGCGACATTGCCGAAGCCCTGGAGCAAAAAGGAATTGAAGTGGAAAAACGCTCCATCCTCCTGGCCGACCCCATCAAAACCCTGGGTACCTACCAGGTCCCGGTGCGCGTCTACCGGGATGTTGAACCGGAAATCACCGTGGAGGTCGTGCCCGAATCCTGAGACTCGGGTCGTTTCATACGTGTTTGAAGCGGATCTGCCCTGCCCTGCCCGGGCGGATCCGCCTTAAAAACAAACCGCGGCGGTGTTCAGCGGTTTGTTTTTTGATTCACACCTGCCGGGACCGGCTTGATTTCCCGGCTGTATATCCCGGGCCGTACCATGAGCAGCAAAGATCCGTCGCTTCAAAAGCTTCCGCCCCAGAGCCTCGAGGCTGAGGAATCCATTATCAGCGCTGCCCTGCTGGATAACAACATCCTGCTCGACATCCTTGATATCCTCAGACCCGAAGCTTTTTACAAAAGCGCGCACCAAAAAATTTTCTCCGCTATCACCGAACTGTTTGCCGAAGACCAGCCCGTGGACCTGGTTACCCTGGCCGAACATCTGAGGCGCTCCAACGAGCTCGAATCCATCGGCGGAGCCGCCTACCTGGCCAAAATCGTGGATACCGCGCCTGTGCCGGCCAATGCCAAGCACTACGCCCAGATTATCCAGGACCGTGCGGTACTGCGTCATTTGATCCGCACGGCAAGCGATATTGTTGAAAAATGCTACAGCGAGTCAGGCAGCACCGACGATGTCATTGATTACGCTGAAGGGGCCCTGTTTGATATTGCCGATAAAAAGCAGAAGCAAAATTTTTATCCCATCAGCAAAATCATTGAATCCAACATCGATGCATTGGAGGCCCGGCAGGGAAACAAGTCGCTGATCAGCGGGGTGCCCACGGGATTTCAAAAACTCGACCAGATGACATCGGGTTTCCAGGCTTCGGACCTGATCATCATGGCCGCCCGCCCGGGCATGGGAAAAACCGCCCTGGCCCTGAACATGGCCCGGTATGCGGCTGTGGAGGCCGATACCCCGGTTGCCATGTTTTCTCTGGAAATGTCAAAGGAACAGCTTTCCATGCGGCTTTTGTGCGCCGAGGCCCGCATTGACTCCTCCCGGGTGCGCGACGGGTTTTTCAATGATGACGACTGGTACAGCCTGACCAACGCGGCAGGCGTGCTCTCATCTGCGCCCATTTATATCGATGATTCCCCGGATCTGACATCCCTTGATATCAAAACCAAAACCCGCCGCCTGAAGCGGGAAAAGGGCGTGGGCATGATCATCATCGATTACCTGCAGCTCATGCGGCCGCGGAAAAACTTCGAGCGCCGGGAACTGGAAATTTCGGAAATGTCGAGAACCCTCAAGGGTCTGGCCAAGGAATTAAACATTCCCATTCTTGCCCTGTCCCAGCTCAATCGCCGCCTGGAGGATCGCAGCGACAAGCGCCCCCAGCTTTCCGACCTTCGCGAGTCCGGGGCCCTTGAACAAGACGCGGATCTGGTTATATTTATATACAGGGATGATGTCTATAACCCGGACGAAAACAATCCCAACAAAAACATTGCCGAAATTCACCTGGCCAAGCAGAGAAACGGGGCCACGGGCATGTGTCCGCTGGTGTTCAAGGGCGAATACACCCGGTTTGAAAACCTGGCCTACGGACAATACGCACCAGAATTGGAAGGGACGTAAGTCGGCAATGCGAGCTTTAAATAAAAGGGAGCGGCAACTGTTAAGCGAATGAAAAACATTTCAGGCAATACCGGCGGACTCAAGGCCGGCGCAGTCCGGCGGATTGAAAATCTGTACAACCACCGAATCCCGCCGGAATCGGTCATTTCCCCGGAGCTTGCCGGGGAAATCTGCAGCATCAGCGCTGAAACCCGCCGCCAGATCGGGCTGCTGGTGGCACGTTCCGGAAAAATCGCCCGGGTGATCGTGGGCGACAACCAGAAAATCCTGCTGCCGGATACCAGCGAATACCGAACCCCTCCGGGACGGCTCAAGGGGCTGCGCTGCATCCACACACACCTAAATGATGAAACCCTGACCCGCGACGACCTCACGGACCTGACACTTCTGCGGCTGGACATGATGGCGGCAATCACGGCAACGCGTGAGGGAAAGCCGGAGCAGATGCATATCGCCCATATTCTTCCGTCTTCTGAGGCCAGCCAGCCTCACCGGATCCTGGATCCGGTCGATCCCATGGATCCGCAGGTCGACTGTGCGGGAATGATCCGCGCGATCGAGGACGAACTGTCCCAGCACCAGGCCACCCGCGAGGTCACGGAAGGAAAGGAACGGGCGGTTCTGGTCAGCGTCACCACCGCATCCCGGGCCCGGGCACAGGCGTCTTTGACAGAACTGCGCGAACTTGCCCGCTCCAGCGGAATCGAGGTGTTAGACACCATTGTACAGCACCGCAAAAAGATCAATCCCAGGTTTCTGATGGGTACCGGAAAGCTCGAGGAACTGACCATCCACGCCATGCAGACCGGGGCCACCTTAATTGTTTTCGACCAGGAGTTAAATCCATCCCAGATGCGCTCGATCACCGACCAGATCGAATTTCGCGTCCTGGACCGCACACAGCTCATCCTGGACATTTTCGCCCAGCGGGCCCAGTCCAGGGAAGGAAAGATCCAGGTGGAACTGGCCCAGCTCAAATACCTGCTGCCAAGGCTGGTGTTTAAAAACACGGCCATGAGCCGGCTGACCGGCGGCATCGGCGGCCGGGGACCGGGGGAGACCAAACTGGAAATCAACCGGCGCCGGGTCCGGGACCGGATCACCCGGCTGGAAAAGGCCCTGGGAAACGTGAAAAAGCAGCGCAAGCAGCAAAAAGCCCGGCGTGCCAAGCGGGGCCTGCCGGTGATTTCCATTATCGGTTATACCAACGCAGGCAAATCCACCCTGCTCAACACCCTGACCCACAGCCAGGTGCTGGCGGAAAGCCGGCTTTTTGCCACCCTGGATCCGTCAAGCCGACGGCTGAAATTTCCCAAAGACACCGAGGTGATCATCACGGACACGGTGGGCTTTATCCAGGATCTGCCAAAAGAACTGCGCGTGGCCTTCCGGGCCACACTGGAGGAACTGGAAAACGCGGATCTGCTGTTGCACGTTATTGATGCATCCAATCCCGACTGCCTCCGGCAGATGCAATCCGTGCACGGCATCCTTCAGGACCTTGGCCTGGACCGGATCCCGGTGCTCAATGTTTTAAACAAGCAGGACCGGGTGGATGCCGGCACCATGGAGGTGCTTGCAGCAAAAACCAACGGCATTGCCATTACCGCAACAAAGGCCCAAACCCTGCACCCGCTCATTGAAAAAATGGAGCAGGTCATTGCCGGAGAGGCGCCAGGACCAGATTTTTCGTGGCCGTCGGATGAAGCGGCCATGGAAATAAATCCCCTGTTGACGGATACCGGCCGGGTGCTTTAATATGGATTCTTTATGGATTTGAACCTGATTAAAAATACGGCTGTGGGGGCGGCCTACAAAAGCGGAGAGATCCTGCGCAGCCATCTGGGCAATTTCGGAGAGGTCAGCAAGAAAGGTCCCAAAGATCTGGTTACGGCCGCAGACATTGCCTCTGAAAAACAGATCATAAAAAGCATCCAAAGCCGTTTTGCCGATCACAAAATCCTGGCGGAGGAAAGCAGTGCCCAAAACACTGGCACTGACGGCCATACCTGGATCATTGACCCCTTGGACGGTACCACCAATTTTGCCCACCAGGTGCCGGTTTTCTCTGTTTCCATTGCATTTGCCGAAAACGGACAGCTCAGGGCCGGGGTGGTATTAAACCCTATGACCGGAGAATTGTTTACGGCCGTGCAGGGTCAAGGCGCACAATTAAACGGCCGGGCCATAAGCGTTTCAGACTGCCGCCAGGTTTCCGAGAGTCTTTTGGTGACGGGTTTTCCCTATGACATCAAGGAAAACCCCGGACCGTACATGGATAAATTTGCCAGATGCCTTTCGGCCGCCATTGGCGTGCGAAGGCTCGGATCAGCGGCACTGGACCTGTGCTTTGTGGCCTGCGGAAGGTTTGAGGGCTTCTGGGAGCAGGGATTAAAGCCCTGGGACACGGCCGCCGGAACCCTTATCGCCCGGGAAGCCGGTGCCCGGGTTACGGACTTTTCAGGAACGGCCTATGATATCGACAAAAAGGAACTTCTGGCCACAAATGGCCATATTCACGAAGATTTGCGTTCATTGTTAACGTAAACCCGATAAAAAAGAGATGCCATAAAGGAGTTTTACTTGAGCGACGAATACGAAGACACAGTGGAATGCTACGGCAGGTTTGACATCCAGGCGCGCATTTGCCGCAAATACTGCGCCCTGCGCCTGCGCTGCGCAGTGGAGCAGTCCCAGCAAATGCGCATTGAACAACTCGAGGATCTGATGAATTCCTACGAGGCCACCACCAACATCCAGTAACGCTTAAAGCCGCATCTTGCCGGGGTTTAAAATTCCGGCAGGATCAAATGCGGCCTTGATCCGCTTCATCAGGCCAAGAGCAGCATCTGAAATTTCCTTTTGCATATAGGGCGCCTTGGCCAGACCCACACCGTGCTCCCCGGAGATGGTCCCGCCCAGGGCCAGGGTGAAATCAAAGATCTCATCCACTGCCTGTCGGGCGGACAGTAGCTGGGCTGGCTCGTTTTTGTCCAGCATGATGTTGAAATGAATGTTTCCGTCACCTGCATGGCCGAAGCTGACCATTGTCAGCCCGGTTTTTTCCCCCAGTTCGCGGATTTTCTCCACCATTTCCGGCAGCCGGCTTCTGGGCACCACGATGTCTTCATTGATCTTGTGGGGCCCGTAGGTGTAAAGGGCCGGAGAAATGGCCTTGCGGGCCCGCCACAGACCGGCGGCCGCATCCGCGTCCCGGGCAACATGGACATCACGGGCTCCGTGCTCGACCAGCACCTTTTCAATCCCCTGGACGGCTTCGACGGTTTGTCCGGGGCTGCCGTCGGCTTCAATGAGCAGCATGGCCTCGCGGTTTTCAGGGACCCCGCCTTCCAGATAATTTTTCACACAGAAAATGGCGTTTTTGTCCATGTACTCCAAGGCTCTGGGTACGATGCCGCTTTGCAGTATGGCGGCCACGGCCCGGGCGGCATCGGCCATTTTCACAAACCCGGCAGACAGGGTTTCAACGGTTTGGGGCTGCGTCCGCAGGCGCAGGGTCATCTCCGTGATCACCCCCAGGGTTCCTTCTGAACCCACGATCAGGCGGGTCAGGTCATAGCCCACCACTCCCTTGACGGTTTGCACCCCTGTTTTGATGATCTCGCCGGTGGGCAGCACCACCTCCAGGCCCAGCACGTAATCACGGGTCACACCGTATTTCACCGCCCTTGGACCGCCGGCGCATTCCGCCAGATTGCCGCCCAGGGTGGAAAAATCCGCACTTGAGGGATCCGGGGGGTAAAACAGGCCGTGACCCGCCACGGCCCGCTGAAACTCTCCGGTCACCACCCCGGGCTGGACCACCCCGATAAAATTGTCTGCATCAATACGAACAATCCGGTTGAAACGGGTCATGACCAGCACCAGGCCCTGTCTGGCGGCAATGGCCCCGCCGCTCATACCCGATCCCGCCCCCCGGGGGGTGACGGCAAAACCGTGGGCGGTGGCCAGTTTCAGGATTTCCGCCACCTGGCCTGAATCTTTCGGAAATGCAACAGCTTCGGGCAGATGCTCATTGCGGGTGGCATCATAGGCATAGCTCACCCGGTCTTCTTTTTGCCGGCAATAGTTATCCGGCCCCAGAATCTGGCTGAGCCGGCCATGGACTTTGGGAGAAATGGGTTTAATCGCTTCCGGACTCCAGTTTTTTCTCGATGATCTGCACCTGTCGGAACAGCTCGCCCTTGAGCTTGAGTTCCTTTTCCACCGAGTTGATGGAATGGATCACCGTGGCATGCTTCCGGTTAAACTTTCTGCCAATGGACTGCAAAGGCTGGCTTGTATGTCTGCGGGCCAGGAAAATGGCCACCTGCCGGGTCCGCACCACGGATTTTTTCCTGGACCTGGAAATCATGTCCTTTAGGGGAACGCCGAATTCCCGGCTCACAAGCCGGGAAATGGAATCAATGGTAATGCTTTTTTTGCGGGTGACAATATTTTTGACCACCTGCTCGGCCAAATCAAGATCGATTTGATCGCCCATCAGGCAGCTGCGGGAGGCCACGCCGATCAAGCCATTTTCCAGCTGCCGCACGTTGTCCACCAGCTCGCCGGCCATGTATTCAGCCACCTGCCCGGGCAGTTCAATACCCCGGCAGCGGGCCTTTGCCCGCAAAATCCGGAGCCGGGTTTTGAAATCCGGGGCGTCGATTGCCGTCATCATGCTCTGGCCCAGCCGGGAGATAAGATGATCGCTCATTCTGGGAATCTCTGACGGGCTTGCGCAGCTTGAAAATATGAGCTTCTTGCCGGACTCATACAGGTGATCCAGTACCAGGGCCAGCTCCGTCTGCGTGCGGGTGCGGCCCGAAAGCATGTGGATTTCCTCGAGCAGCAAAACGTCACAGCCGTCCCGGTAGCGTTTCTTGAAGGTGTCCAATGCGTTGCTCTTAATGGCGTGCACCATTTCATTGGTAAAATCCTCGGCACTCATGTAATAGACGCGCTCCCCCGGGGAAACCGACAAAATCTTGTGTCCCACGGCCTGGGACAAATGACTTTTGCCCATGCCCGTGCCCGACAGAAGAAACACAGCATTGACGTTTGCGCTTTTGCCGGATGCCAGCTCCATGGTGGCCTGGTAGGCCAGGTTACAATTGTGGCCCACCACAAAATGATCAAAGGTATAATCCTTGCGCAGTATCCGGCCGTTCATGGGCTGAGCGGCAATACCGGGCAGGGCCAGCTGTTGACCCCGGTTTTTGCCCCGGCCTGCGCCAAAAACGGATTTCGGACCATTGTCACCGTTATGATGCGGATCCGGATTCTGGTCCTGATTCTGGCCCGGACCGTTTACCTGCAGGGAAAATGTAACCGGCCGGCCGTTTTTCCGGCTCAGTTCATGATTGATCAACTCCGTGTAATTGGCCACGATTCTTTTCTTGATAAAGAAATTGGGGCAGGCCAGAATCATGGTGTCGTCTTGTGCCTCTACATACTGAATCGGCTCAATCCAGAGGCGATACAGGCTCGGAGAAATCTGGTCCTTTATAGCGGTTTTAACATTCTTCCACACGGTTTTCATGAGGCACTCTCCATTTACATACACACAGGATGAACAAAATATACAGTCACAATAAGCAATGGATATGCTATGCTTGTGCAAAAGCCGAAAACATCAGAACCGTATCTTTTGGTAAATCAATACGACTGGCAGGTATTCAAACGGCCTTGAATCGCCGGGAAATATTGAATTGACGGGATCTGGCTCCCATCGAATGCCCTTGGTTATAATACAGGGGTACAATGGGATCAAGTGCGATGAGACTCGGTTTTCCCCATTTTCATCTAAGGCTCAGCTGTGTTATGAACAATTCTATATATAGCGGAATCTTCTGCCAATCAGTGGATTACCGGGCCATTGCTGAATTCTGAAATGAAAAAATTTTGTCGCAATTCTGTAACATTTACCCGCCTCTTTTTTTAAAAGCCGTGACAACCGGCCCGGGGCGGGACATTAAGCGATCTTTAATTTTCGTCAATTTTTGTAAAATTTCAGGGCCAAACAATATTGCGTTGCAGGATGGGATGTTATGATTATAGGAAATTATTTCAGTTAGTTAAGCTTTATACATATCAAAAACTCCGGTTTTTACCGGCTTTTGGACAAAAACCGGCGAATCTGCCCGCAACAAAGGAAAACAACATGACGACCGTTATCACGGGCCTCAAACACCTGACCCGAATGCAGCCTTCGGGCCTGGCGGAAAAACGCCTGGGCCTGCTGTGCAACCCGGCCTCCGTGGACGACCGTTTCCGCCATGCCCGCCATGTTATTTCCCGGCTCTTTCCGGGACGGCTCGCTGCTCTGTTTTCCCCCCAGCACGGATTTTTTGCGGAAAAGCAGGACAATATGGTGGAATCGTCGGATTTTTTCGACAAGGAACTCAAAATCCCGGTATACAGCCTCTACGGGGCCACCCGCATTCCCACTGCCGAAATGATGGACGGCATTGACGTTTTGATCGTGGACCTCCAGGACGCCGGAACCCGGGTTTACACCTTTTTCACCACGCTTTCTTATTGCATGGAGGAGGCCGCAAGACAGCAAAAGGCGGTGGTGATCCTGGACCGGCCCAATCCTGTCGGCGGGCTGCAGGTGGAGGGAAACTGCCTTGAGCCCGGTTACGCGTCGTTTGTGGGTCGCTACCCCATCCCCATGCGCCACGGCCTGACCATCGGCGAATACGCGCGGCTGATTAACGCGGAATGTCATATTGGATGCGATCTGCGCGTGATTGCCATGAAGGGGTGGAAACGGCACATGTATTTTGCAGACACGGGTCTTGCCTGGATACCGCCGTCGCCCAACCTGCCCACGCCGGCATCGGCAATGGTCTATCCCGGCCAGGTGGTGTGGGAGGGAACCAATGTGTCCGAGGGCCGCGGCACGACCCAGCCGTTTGAACTTTTTGGCGCCCCATGGATGGATACCAATGCCCTGAAAAACGCCCTGGGAGAAAACCCTTTCTCAGGCGCAGTGCTTCGGCCTGCGATGTTTGAGCCCACCTCGGGAAAATGGGCCGGAAGATCCTGCCAAGGATTTCAAATCCACGTCACTGACCGGCAAAAATACCTGCCCTACCAGAGCAGTCTGGCCCTGACCGGTGCGGTCCGGAAACTTTTCGGCAATGAATTTGCCTGGAAAATGCCGCCTTATGAATATGAATGGGAAAAACTGCCATTTGACCTGATCACCGGTGACGCACAAATCCGTGTTCAACTGGAAGCCGGTGTTGATGCCGCTGAAATGGCAAGACACTGGCAGCCGCAGACAGAAGCCTACCAGCAGCAGATACGGCCGTATCTGCTCTATGAATAGGGAAAAACAAAAAACCGCACCATATTCAAGCAGGAACTATCATGACAAAAAATGCCGTACCCGGCTGGCGGCGCATGCGCTTTAAAAAAAACAAGGTCTGGGTGGAAACAGACGATCAGGGCCGACCCGCCATTGAAAAAAAGCGGGTCCGAATCAAGTATCAGCTTGACCAGCCCCATGAATACCGGGTCAATCCCGATCATCTGTCAGAACTGGAAAATGGGCCCCAGCAAACCAACTCCGCCAAAAAGCGCACAAAACCAAAACCAGCAAACCTTGATGAACAAGAAGACACCACCGCCCACCCCGAAAATGCCGTTATAATCCACACCGACGGAGCATCTTCCGGCAATCCGGGACCGGCGGGCATCGGAGCGGTGCTTCGCTATAAGGGAGAAAAAAGGGAAATCTCACAATATATCGGCCATGCCACCAACAATATCGCCGAACTCGAAGCGGTGCGCACCGCACTTGCCGCACTCAAGCGCAGGGACCTGCCTGTGCGGGTCCACACTGACAGCAGTTATGTGCATGGACTTTTGGTCAAAAACTGGAAGGCGCGGCAGAATCCGGAGTTGGTTCGGGCGCTGAGGGAGTTGGCAGGCCAATTTTCAGACCTTAAAATCATCAAGGTGCGCGGGCACAGCGGAGTTGCAGACAATGAACAGGCCGATCATCTGGCCACATCTGCCATTGACAAAAAAGACGCAGGCAATTGAGCAGTATCTAAAAAAGAAAAGCGCCCGGCCGGTGGTTTAAAAAATAAAACCCCGCAAACGCCTGGCGCAGCGGGGCCTGGGACCGGAAACAGCCCTGGACAGTTACAGAAGCGGGCTATTATTTTTCCGCTTTTAACTCTTCGAGTTGCTTTTTAAGCTCTTCATTTTCCTTGCGGTATTTTTCCGCTTCGCTTTCGCTCTGGCCAGAGCCGCCGGGCTCCACGCCCGTGTCTTTTTGCCAGGTATCTTTCAACTCGTCAAAGCCCAGATACAAAGCCAGGCAACCGCCGAGGAGCAGCATCACCGGAATGGCACCCGCCAGAAGCTGAAGAAATGCATCAAACCAGATTGCCAGACCGATTACGCCGATTACAGCTGCGACTGCACCGCCAATTAAAGTTTTCATAACGCCACATCCTCCTTTGTTTAATATTGATGATCGGATCACAATATGGATTGTTTCGATCAGGTGGGGCACCCCTCCCTAACTTTTGAGAATAACAAATTTTCATCTAACACAGGCGAAGTTGTAAAGCAAGCAAAAACCCTAGGGCTGATGCCACATCCCGGGGCTGCCCGGAGCAATGATATCCGCACCGGAGCCCCGGATCGGTTTGCCGCTTGAAAAGCCTGGACCAACTTGGTATGGTTCCACAAAAACTCTTTATCAAAAAGGCGGCAGCCATGACTTATAATCGACACCCGCTGCAGGGAAAAACCGCAGATAACAAAACCCAGCAAGATGACAAGTATCCCGCAGACAGCGAAATCGCCCCGTTTTTCTGCTATCTGCCGGCCTGCAGGGGATTGCTGGCGCGGTTGATCAGCGTGCTTTTGTTTAACCGCCCGAAAATCGATGCCCAGCTCCGGCAGACAGTCAGGGAACTCAGCCAATCCGGCATTGTCGTGTATGTCAACAAGTACCGCAGCAAATTTGAGTATTTTTTTTATCACTGCAGGTATCGCAAGGAAGGTCTACCCTATCCGGTTCTTGGTTTTGATTACTCCACATATTTCTGGCAGCCTTTGAAACGGACCTTTGACGGCTTTGTTTTCAACGTCGGCTATTGGTTGAAGCATTTTTCCTGGCCGGATCCTTACCAGCAGCACTTTTACCGCAACCGTCTTCTGGCCGGGGATGCGGCAATGATTTCGCTGATTGAGGAAAAGCAAAGTTACCGGCAGCTTGCCAAATCCGGCACCGACCCCATGGACTACCTCATCGAGATCCAAAAAACCATAGACACACCAATTTACCTGGTTCCCCAACTCATCCTCTATGACCGGGACCCGCAGACCACCTGGCTGACCCTCACGGATGTCATTTTCGGCACCCGGGAAAAACCCGGACGGCTGCGCAGGCTCTGGATGATGCTCAAGCGGCCCGGCAAAATCTGGATTGAAGGCGCTGAAATTGTCAATCTCAAAGATTTTCTCCAGACCCGGGAAGCCACCAGTCTCAATCAGAAAAGCCAGGCCATTTATTTGCGCCGGTTTCTCATCGACAGAATCAACCGGCACCGCCAATCCATTACCGGTCCGGTTCTCAAGTCCCGAACGGAAATCATGCAGGGTGTGCTGACCCATCCGGAAACCCAGCGAATCATTGCCGAATATGCGGCCGAACACAAAGTTCCCATTTACAAGGCCCAGAAAGAAGCAGCGGATTTTCTCGATGAAATTGCCGCCAACTACAACCTCAAAATTATCAAGATCTTTGACATCTGCCTGCGCTGGATTTTCCGGGCCATGTTTGACGGCATGGTGGTGGACCAGGAAGGCCTGGACCGGATCCGGCAGGCATCCAAAACCGGGCCCCTGGTGCTGGTGCCCTGCCACAAAAGCCATCTGGATTATCTGATTCTTTCTTTTGTATTTTTCCACAACAATTTGCCCTGCCCGCATATTGCCGCAGGCAAGAACCTTTCGTTCTGGCCCATAGGGCCCTTGTTCCGGGGCGGCGGGGCATTTTTTCTCAGGCGGACATTTAAGGGCGAGCCTCTGTACCCAAAGATCTTTTCGGCTTATATCAACAAGCTGCTCACAGAAGGCTTTCACATGGAATTTTTCATCGAGGGCGGCCGAAGCCGCACCGGTAAACTGCTGCCGCCAAAAATCGGCTTTCTGTCCCTGCTTGTGGATGCCTACATGAAAAACAACTGGGATGATATGCTCTTTGTTCCCATTTTTATCGGATATGACCGGGTCCTGGAGGAAAAGGCCTATATCCACGAAATGGAAGGGGGCAAAAAAAGCCCGGAGAACCTGATCAATATCGTAAAGGCCAGAAAATTTCTCAAAAAAAAATACGGCAAGATTTATATCAATTTTCATGAACCCTTTTCCTTAAAACAGCATTTTTCCCAAAGCAGCACCCCGTTTTTCAAGCTGGACCGCGAGACCCGGGGACAGAAGCTGCACACATTCGGGGAAAAAATCATCAGCGCCATTAACAGCCAGGCTGTGATCACCCCCCATGCGGTGGTGGCCGCCACCCTGCTCAATTGCTCCCAGAAGCGCATTTATTATCGCCAGCTGCTGGAACATGCCGAAACGTACATGAAGTACCTGTCCATGCGGGGAGTCAAGCTCACCGACACCCTTTACATTGACAACCAGGGAGCCTTTGACACGGTGTTAGACACCTTTATCTCAAACAAATACATTGAACGATCCGCATCCACCAACCCGGCCGGCACACCGCCGAATCCCATTTTCAAGATCCATGAAAACAAGCGCCCGAACCTGGAATATTACAAAAACAACGGGGTGATCTTTTTTGCGCCTGCGGCCTTTACCGCACTTTCCATTCTTGCCCTTGACGCATTCCAGTTCACCGCAGAGGACCTGTATCCTCATTACGATTTTTTAAAGGATTTCTTCTCCCTGGAATTTATTTTCGACCCGGAAGAGGAAGTGGAAGTCTCGGTGCGCAAAAATATCAAGGCGTTTATCGACGATGCCATTCTCACCCCGCATCCGGCCCTGCCGGAGACCTATAACGTGACATCTGCAGGATTTCGCAAGCTCAATTTGTTTGCGGGATTTCTCACGGCCTATTTCGAATCCTACTGGGTGGTGCTCAATTTCTACATGCGCTATACCCGGGGGCCGATTCTTGAACGCAGAAATTACACCAAAAAAATTCAGGCCCTGGGCAGCCGCATGTACAAGAGAAACGAAATTCTGCGCAAGGAAGCCCTGTTTAAAATCAATTACAAAAACGCAGTGGCCTTTTTTACCAGCCAGGGCTTAAACAACCCGGAAAATCAGGAAGATCAGGAAGTGCTGGACTTTTATACGCAAAAAGTCCAGTTCTACCGGCGCTGCCTTCCCAATTAGGATCTTTGGTTTTTCAAATGCCGGATAACGCTTTTAATGCACTGATCCTTGCCGCAGGGCTGGGCACGCGCCTGCGCCCCCACAGCCGGAAGGTGCCAAAGCCGCTGTTTGCCGTGGCCGGCCGGCCGGTTATTGACATCATCATCTCCCGGCTGATCGATGCCGGGGTCAGCACCATTGCCGTCAATGTTTTTCATCTTCCTGATCAAATCACCGGATATATCGCATCGCGAAATTACCCGGTACCGGTGATCTGCCGCCGGGAGCCGCACCTGCTGGGCACTGGCGGTGCCATCGGCAATTTCTCAGACGTGCTGGGCAACCGGCCTTTTGTGATGATCAACAGCGACATCTTAACAGATATTGCCATTGCAGAGGTGCTCGGCCAGCATAACGCCAGGGGCCCGGCAGCCACACTGGTGATGCACGATCACCCGGATTTCAACAAGGTGGCCGTGGATCCGGAGGGCGGCATCGCCGCCTTTACCCCCCCGGCCGGCCAAAATCAAAGCCTTATGGCATTTACCGGCCTGCAGGTAATCGATCCGGTGATTTATTCGTATATTGCGCCCAAACAGACGGTCAGCAGCATTGACCTGTTTTCGGCCATGATCGCAGACGGGCGGAGAATCGAGGCATACCATGCATCCGGACATTACTGGATGGACCTGGGCACGCCCCATTGCTTCCGGCAGGCGGTCATCGACACCATAGCCCCGGAAATCTTTGAGCGCCGCACTGGGCAAAAGCCCCGCCCAAAGGATCTTTGCTGCCGGGCCCTGGCCGGCGACGGCTCGGACCGAAAGTGGCTGCGGATTTTGTTTAGCGGCCAAAGCCTGATCGTGGCAGACCACGGAATCAATACCAACAAGTCGGTCACGGAGTTTGATGCCTTTGTGGCCATTGGCCGCCATCTTTTTGACAAGGGCGTTTGTGTGCCCGAGATCCACGCCAATGACCGGTTTTCCGGGCTGGTATTTATGGCCGACCTGGGAGACACCCTGCTGCAGCAAGCCGTTGAAAACGCATCCGGCACCGACCTTGTTGAAAAATATTATAAAAACATCATTGACGGGTTAGTGGATATGCACAGCCGTGGATCTGAGGGCTTTGACCCGGCCTGGGCGTATCAGGGCGCAGTCTATGACCGGCAGATGATCCTGGAAAAAGAAGGGCGCTATTTTGTGTCCGCTTTTTTGCAAAATTATCTGGAAATGGCAGAAATTGAAACAATGGCCCTTGAATCCGAGTTCTGCGCCCTGGCGGATGTGATTCTTGAATCCTGCTGCTTCGGGTTCATGCACCGGGATTTTCAGTCCCGAAACATCATGGTCACACAAAAAGGCTTTTTTTTCATTGATTTTCAGGCGGCACGCATCGGGCCTCTGGAATATGACCTGGCATCGCTTATAACAGACCCCTATGTGGCCCTTGCCCCGAAGCTCCAGGACCGGCTTGTGGATTATGCAATGCACCAATTGGGCATCAGGGGCGGCCGCGGGGAAAAAACCTTTCAAAAAGGGTACCGCTGCTGCGCCATATCGAGAAACCTCCAGGCACTGGGCGCCTATGGCCGGCTGGTCCGGGAAAAGGGCAAAACCGGTTTTGCCCGCTACATGCCCCCGGCCCTGACCAACCTGGAAAGACTGACAGCCGGGACCGCAGACCCGGCCCTGCCCGTTTTGGCAAAGACTGTGGCCCATGCCTGCCGGCTTCTGGACCAGCGGCAGCACGAAAAATGAATTTCCCTGGAAGTCCTAAAACTGATATAATTGTCAATTAACAAAGAAATAACTTCTTGATTTTACCTAACACTTAATCACTTAACACTGCCTGTAAAAAAGACTTTTTACAGGCTCACCAATTTTTGAAAGGAAATTTTGTATGCAGCCCATTTCGCTTATGATAAACGGCCTGCCCGGAAACGTGGCTGCCATGCTTGCGGAAAAGGCAGCCAAAGACAGCCGGTTTCAGCTCATTGACGCCTCTTTGACCGGTGCTGAAATCACGACGACCACACATGCGGTCAAGGACCGCAGCATCGCGCTGATCCTTCCAAAAGACCGCCAGGGGGCGATCGCCGAAATCAGAAAAGCCCACAAGGACTTGATTGCCATTGATTTCACCCATCCCTCTGCGGTCAATGACAACGCCCGATTTTACTGTGCAAACCAGATTCCCTTTGTCATGGGCACCACCGGCGGCGACCGGCAGGAGTTGGTGGCCACGGTTGAAAACTCGGATACCTGCGCGGTGATCGCCCCGAACATGGCCAAGCAAATCGTGGGTTTCCAGGCCATGATGGCCTATGCGGCCGAAAACTTTCCCAACCTGTTTGCCGGATATGAACTGACCATCGAGGAAAGCCACCAGCAGGCCAAGGCCGACACCTCGGGCACGGCCAAGGCCATGGTGGATTATTTCAACAAGCTGGGCGCAGATTTTTCCCAAAGCGATATCATCCGGATCCGCGACCCCCAAGAGCAGAAAGACCGGCTGGGCGTGGACGAACAATACCTGTCCGGCCACGGCTGGCACACCTACACCCTGGTTTCGCCGGACAAGACCGTGACCTTCCGGTTTACCCACAATGTCAACGGCCGGGACATTTATGCCCAGGGAACCTTTGACGCGGTTTTGTTTCTGGCCGGAAAAATCGACCAGGGTCAAAAGGGCGGGGTATTTTCCATGATTGACGTGCTAAAGCAGGGCTAATGCGGCAAATGGGAAACAAAGCGCTGACTTTCCGGTTTTTTGCGGCAGCTGCTGCGGCACTTTTCTGGATCCTGGCCTCGTCGCCGTGCCCGGCGCAAACCTTTCCAAAACCCGGGTGGCAGGACCGGCCCGATCCCGTGGCATCGCAGGGGGCCCGACAGGGCGGGGAAATCTGCGTTTTCGGGGGCCAGTACCCCAAAAGCATGAACTATTACACGGACAACAATGTCTTGTCCTCTCAATTGTTTTCCCTGATGTATGACAGCCTTTTGTCCCTGCATTCCACCGGTCTGGAATATGAACCCGGGCTTGCTGCACAATGGGAAATATCAGCAGACAAAAAAACCTTCACTTTTCACCTGGACCCGGATGCGCGCTGGAGCGACGGCCGGCCCGTGACCGCAGGGGATGTGGCCTGGACCTATGCGGCGATCATGGACCCGGCCCACATGACCGGATCCCACAAGGTCAGCCTGGAGCGATTCAAGCCCCCAGAAATCGTCGATAAGCGCACCATTCGGTTTAGCGCAAAATCGATCCACTGGAAAAACCTGCTGGCCCTGGGCGGGCTCAACATTCTCCCCAAACACGCTTTTTCAGAAAAGGATTTCAACAAGATCAACTTTTCCTTTCCCGTGGTCTCAGGTCCCTACAGACCCGGGCCGATCCGGGAAGGCATGTCCTTGGAAATGGAGAAAAGAGAGAACTGGTGGCAGGCCGGTTTTGCCCGAAATAAGGGAAAGTACAATTTCAGCACTCTGAAATTCCGGTTTTACGCTGAGCGGCAAAATGCCTTTGAAGCCTTTAAAGATGGAAAAATTGACCTGTTTCCGGTCTACACCTCCAGGATCTGGATCCAGGAAACAACCGGGGATTCTTTTTTGCGCAACCACATCCTGAAGCAAAAGATCCACAACCACAAGCCGGTGGGCTTCCAGGGCTTTGCCATGAACATGCGCAAGCCGCCGTTTGACGATGTCCGGGTGCGAAAGGCCATGGCCCTTTTGCTGGACCGGAAAAAAATGAACCAGACCCTGATGTACAGCCAGTATTTTCTGCACCGCTCCTATTACGAGGATCTTTATTCCGATGCCAACCCGTGCCCGAACCCGCTGATCAAAGTCGACCAAAAGCAGGCGCGCCGCCTGCTTGACAAGGCCGGCTGGCAGGTCAACCCCGAAACCGGGTGGCGGCAAAAACAGGGCCGGAAGCTGACCATCCGGTTTCTGTCCCGGGATGCGGCATCCGGGAAATTTCTGTCCATTTACGCCGAGGACTTAAAGGATGCGGGCATTGATCTGGTTATTGACAAAAAGGACTGGGCCGCCTGGGCCAGGGACATGGATGAATTTAATTTCCAGATGACATGGGCCGCCTGGGGTGCGTCCATGTTTAAGGACCCAGAGGGGATGTGGGCATCAGATGAAGCCCACAGGCAGGGAAGCGCCAATATCACCGGATTTTCAGATCCAGAGGTGGACCGGCTCATCAAGGCCCAGAAAACCGAGTTTGACATTGAAAAACGGCACCGGATCTGCCGGCAGATCGACCAGATCGTATTTGCCGCCCATCCTTATGTTCTGCTGTGGAACATCGACTACACCCGGCTTTTGTACTGGCACAAGTTCGGCACCCCGGCCACGGTGCTGTCAAAATACGGCGATGAGATGAGCGCGCTGACCTACTGGTGGCACGACCCGGATGCCGACGCCCTGCTCAAAGAGGCGGTAAAGCGGGATTTGTCCCTGCCGCCAAAAGCGCCGGCAATCTATTTTGACGAGGTGTTTTCAGCAGATGCTGTTTCAACCAGCTCATAGACCTTTTTTAACGCCTGTTCCAGGTTTTCGGGCCTGGATCCGCCCGCCTGTGCCATGTCCGGCCGGCCGCCGCCGCCGCCGCCCACTTCCGCGGCCACGTGCTTGATGATGTTTCCGGCATGGAACCGGTCTGTTAAATCCTTGGTCACCACGGCGATCAAAAGCGCCTTTTGCCCCTGGACCGCGCCGAGCACCACCACCCCGGAGCCGATCTTTTCCCGGAACTGGTCGGCGATGCTGCGCAGGGCCCCGGGGTTGTCGGCCTGAACGCTTTTGGCCACCACCTTGACGCCGTTGACCGAGCTGACCTCATCACTCATCTGATCAGCAGAGGCGGATGCCAGCTTCAGCTTGAGCTGCTCCACCTGTTTTTCCAGGTTTTTCTGCCCGGCCAGCAGGCCCTCCACCCGGCCGGCCACGGCCTCGGGCCGGTCCTTTAACAGGCGGGCGGCCTCATTGAGACACCGGTTGATCTCCTGGATCTGGGCAAATGCCGCCCGGCCGGTCATGGCCTCGATGCGGCGCACGCCCGAGGCCACGCTGGCCTCGGAGAGAATCTTGAAGACACCGATATCCCCGGTTCGCCCGGTATGGGTGCCCCCGCACAGCTCCTGGCTGAAATCCTCAAGGGAAATCACCCGGACCCGGTCGCCGTATTTTTCCTCAAAAAGGGCCATGGCCCCGGTTTTAAAAGCCTCTTCCGCGTCCATCTCCTCCACGGACACGGCGAGGTTTTCCCGGATGCGTTCATTGACGCGAATCTCAATTTCCTCGATGGTTTCGGCATCGAGCTGGGAAAAATGGGTGAAGTCAAAACGCAGCCGGTCCGGGCCCACAAGCGAACCGGCCTGGCGCACGTGCTCTCCGACCACCTGGCGCAGGCACTTGTGCAGGATATGGGTGGCCGTGTGATTGCGCGCCGTGTCCCGCCGGTTTTCCGGGTCCACGGACAGGGTGGCGGTGTCGTTTTTGCGCACCTTGCCCGAAACCACCCGGCCCCTATGGATAATCAGGCCCGTGGGATCCTTGAAGGTGTCTTCCACCCGGATTTCAAAACCGGGCCCGGAAATTGTGCCCGTATCTGCCACCTGCCCGCCGGATGTCGCGTAAAAAGGCGTTTTTTCCGCCACCACCTCCACAGGCGAATCGGCCTGGGCTTCATCCACGGCTGCACCGTCGACCACCAGCAGCATGAGGGCGGAGTCACAGCTCAGCCGGTCATAGCCCACAAATTCCGGCCGCTGGTCCGTACTGGCGGAAAAATTGCGGTAAGCCTCGCTGATGGAGGAAAACGCGGTCACGCTGCGCGACTGTTCCCGGCGCTGTGCCATGGCCTTGTCAAAGCCGTCCATGTCCAGATCCAGGCCCTTGTCGCGCACCACGTCCCGGACAATGTCCACGGGAAAACCAAAGGTGTCATAAAGCTTGAAAATCACTTCCCCCGGTACCACGGTGGAGTTTTCCCGCTGCATCTGCTCCATGGTTTCCGCCAGCAGTTTTAAGCCGTGATCCAGGGTTTCGAGAAACCGCACTTCCTCGTTTTTCACCACATTGGTGATAAACACCCGGTCTTCAAACAGCTCCGGATAGGCTTCCTTCATGATCTCAAAAACCGGCTCCACAGTCTTGTGCAGAAACGGTTCGGTCAGGCCGATGTTTCTGCCGTAGCGGATGGCCCGGCGCATGATGCGCCGCAGCACGTATCCCCTGCCCTCGTTTGAGGGCAGCACCCCGTCTCCGATCAAAAACGCCGCAGCCCTGCTGTGATCGGCAATGACTTTGACCGCCACATCGGTTGGGTCATCAACTCCCATCTGACGGCCGGACAGAGATTCAATGACCTGGATGACGGGGGTGAACAGGTCTGTGTCAAAATTGGTGGGCACGTCCTGGATAATGGAGGCAATGCGCTCCAGCCCCATTCCCGTGTCAATGCTCGGCCTGGGAAGCGGGGTCATCTGCCCGTCTTCTGAGCGGTTATACTGCATAAAGACCAGATTCCAGATCTCCAGGTACCGGTCGCACTCGCATCCGGGCATGCAGTCTGGCGAGCCGCAGCCGGCGGCCGCGCCCCGGTCAATCAAAATCTCCGAGCAGGGGCCGCAGGGGCCGGTTTCGCCCATGGACCAGAAATTGTCTTTCTCCCCCAGGCGGACAATGCGCTCCGGGTCCACGCCGATATGATCGCGCCAGATCTCAAAGGCCTCCTCGTCGTCGAGATAAACCGTGATCCACAAATCCTTTGGGGCAAGGCCCAGACCGTCGACCAGAAGCTCCCAGGCATAACCGATGGCCTCTTTTTTAAAATAATCGCCAAAGGAGAAATTGCCCAGCATTTCAAAAAAGGTGTGGTGCCGGGCCGTATAGCCCACGTTTTCCAGGTCGTTGTGCTTGCCCCCGGCCCGGAGGCACTTCTGGGAGGTGGCCGCACGGTTGTAGGCACGCTTTTCCTCGCCGAGAAACACCCGCTTGAACTGCACCATGCCGGCATTGGTAAACAGCAGGGTGGGATCATCCTGGGGCACCAGTGAGGAACTGCGGACGATCTGATGATTTTTTTGTGCAAAATAGTCGAAAAACTTCTTTCGGATCTCATTTCCCGTCATGAGCTTCCCCTATTTTTCCGCTGCTTCGGGTTCGCTGCCGGCGGGCTCCTGGCCGGCTTCGGCTGTGGCCTCCTGCTTTTTGCCCGGGGTCAGGCCCAGGGCTGTCTTGACCCGGTCGCGCAGGTTGGCGTGCAGGTCCGGATTTTCATGGAAAAACTTCTTGATGTTCTCCCGGCCCTGGCCCAGGCGCTGGCCGTCATGGGAATACCAGGACCCGCTTTTTTCAATGACCCCTGCCTTGACCCCCATATCCAGCAAATCGCCTGCAGCAGAGATACCTTCGCCGTACATGACATCAAACTCGGCTTCCTTAAACGGCGGGGCCAGCTTGTTTTTGACCACCTTGGCCTTGGTGCGGTTGCCCATCACCTCCTGGCCCTCCTTGATGGAACCGGTCCGGCGCACCTCGATTCTCACCGAAGAATAGAATTTTAGCGCGTTGCCGCCGGTGGTGGTCTCGGGATTGCCAAAAACCACACCGATTTTCATTCGGATCTGGTTGATAAAGATCAGGGATGTGTTGGTTTTGGAAATGGTGCCGGTGAGCTTGCGCAGAGCCTGGGACATGAGCCGGGCCTGCAGGCCCATGTGGGAATCGCCCATTTCCCCCTCGATTTCAGCCCGTGGCACCAAGGCGGCCACCGAGTCGATGACCAGAATGTCCACGGCCCCGCTTCGCACCAGCATGTCAGCGATTTCAAGGGCCTGCTCCCCGGTATCCGGCTGGGAAACCAGCAGTTCATCGGTATTGACCCCGAGCTTTTTGGCATAGGCAGTGTCCAGGGCGTGCTCGGCATCCACAAACGCCGCAATGCCGCCCTGCTGCTGGGCCTCGGCCACGGCATGAAGGGCAAGGGTGGTTTTGCCGGAGGCTTCAGGCCCGTAGATCTCGGTGACCCTTCCCCGGGGAATGCCCCCGATGCCCAGGGCCAGGTCCAGGGCAATGGAACCGGTTGGGATTGCCGGAATGTCTATGATGGTGTTGCTGCCCAGCTTCATGATCGATCCCTTGCCGAACTGGCGCTCGATCTGACCGATGGCTGTCTGCACCGCCTTTTCCTTGTCCATGGACTTGCTCATATCCGCCTCCTGAAGGATGTGTCATGCCCCTTGCCTGAAAACAAAAATCCCCCGGCGCTTGTGCCGGTGACAATCATTTTTTGCAAGGCTGCAAAATGGATTTCGTGTGTTTGTTGAAAAATATATTAAACCATGGGCTCCGCGTCCAGCCCGTGGCCGGAAATCACCCTGTAGACCGGGCCCTTCGGGGTCAGGGTGCTTTCAAACAATTGCACGGATTGTATTTCAAAAGGGCCGGCACAAAAATCGCCGAATTGTTCAATGGCATCTGCAACACCGGCCGGATCAGGCTTTGTCTTAAACCGGCCCAGGGTCAAATGCCCGGTAAATTCCCGGCGTTCCCTTTCAAATCCCAGTTCGGCCATTTTCTCTTCCACGGCCTGCTGCAAACATGCCAGCTCTTGGGTCTGTCCCCCGATTCCGGTCCACATGACCCTGGGCCGGCGAATGCCGGGAAACACCCCAAGGCCCCGGGCGTCTATACGCATTTTGGAAAAACCGGAAATTGCCTCTGCTGTGGCAGCAGAAACCGCTTTTACGGCCGAGGCCGGCACAGGACCCAAAAATTTCAGCGTCAGGTGAATGTTTTCCGGCGCCGTGTATTTCATTTTCAGACCGAATTTCCGGAGCCGCGCCTGCAGATCGGCCAGGGCGGCTGTCACTTCACCGGGCAGGCGAACAGCGATAAAGGCCCGCACAGAATCGCCCGTTTGGGCTTGTACCCGGTCCTGTTGCGTGTCTTTGTCAGTCATCGGCCTCCAAGTCCTCTTACCCGAAGCCGGCTGGCAACACGGCCAGGGCTGCTGCCAGAATCACCCGGCAGATCAGACCTGCGGCCACGTCATCAATAACCACCCCCAGCCCGCCGTCAAACCGCCGCTCCAGCCACCCCACGGGAAAAGGCTTTATGATATCAAAAATCCGAAACAGCACAAACCCGGAAACCGCCAGGGGCCAGGAAAGGGGAAGCCCCACAAAAACAACGGCCATGCCCGCAATCTCATCAATTACAATGGCCCCGGGGTCTTTTTGCCCCATCACGAGCTCGGCCCTTCCCGCAGACCAGACGGCCGCTGCAATCACGGCCAATGCCAGCAGCACGGCATAGCCGGTGTGCATCTGCGCCATGACCCAGTAAAGCAAAAGGCCCGGGAGTGATCCGAATGTGCCAGGGGCAAAAGGAATTTTGCCGATATAGCCGCCCGTGGCCACGGCCACGGACAATTTGGAGATAAAATTCATTTGGTTCTATAATCTGCAGCCGTATGTGTCAAGGCATTGTTCATTGACGCTTTTGGCTCCTGTCATGGACAAAACAGGCCAGAGCCGATTCATAAACCGTGCGCAAAGCAACATTGCAGGCCTCTGCTGCACGGCGGCAGGATTCATACTCAGGCGCGACGCGCCAGCCGCCTTCCGGGGTCTTGACCTGCTTGGCCGCAATTTCACCGTAAGGGGTACTGACCGCAACGGCCCTGCGCTCCAGGACCCGGCGCCGGACCGGGTAATAGCGCACTCCGATGGCGCTGGTCTCGCTTAAAATCCGGGACATCACGTCCTGTTGGCAGGCGTTGTCACACAGCACCTGCAGCAGCACCCCTGGCCGCCCCTTTTTCATGTAAACCGGAACCATGTAAACATCCCGGGCCCCGTCTGCAAACAACCGGTCTGATACATAAGCGTAAATCTCGGGATTCATGTCGTCAATGCAGGTTTCCACCATGACCATGGCATCCGCCCCGGCATCCGGTCTGCTGCCGGTGATGATGCGCAGGACATTGGCGCGGGCTTCCAGGTCCCGGGAGCCTGCGCCGTAGCCTGTTTTTTCCACCACCATGTCGCAAACCGGACCGAATTCCCGGGCAAGGGAGGTAACAATGGCCGCACCCGTGGGGGTGACCAGCTCAAAGGGGATTTGGGAGCCGTATACCGGCACCCCTTTTAACAGGGCTGCGGTTGCCGGCGCCGGTACTGGCAGGGTGCCGTGGCTGCAGGTGACCGAGCCCGAACCCAGGGGCAGGGGCGAGGCAAAGACCTTTTCAATGCCCAGATAATCAATGCCCATGGCCGTTCCCACCATGTCCACAATGGCATCCACTCCGCCCACTTCGTGAAAATGAACCCGGGCCTTTTCGCATTCATGAATTTTGGCCTCGGCTTCCGCCAGCCGATCAAACATGGCCATGCTCATCCGCCTGACCGGCTCGGACAGGCGGCTTTGGGCGATCATCTGTGATATGGCCTGGTAATCACGCTCCGGTCCGTTTTCCGCCCCGACGCTGACAGATGTGGCCGAAATGCCGCAGCGTTTCACCCGCCGGGCCGTGAGCCGAAAATCATCCAACCCCAGCTGGTCTTTGAGATTCTGGGCCAGCCAGTCCAGGGGCACGCCCAGTTCCGCCAGGGCCCCGAGGGTCATGTCCCCGCTGATGCCCGAAAAACAGTCAAAATAGGCAATCATGGACGATAATCCCCGTGGGCGTGCAGGCCGATGATCTCGGTGAGCAGTTCAACGGTGCGGGCCATGTCATCAACGGCAATGTTTTCCCGGACCGTGTGGATTTCGCGCATGCCCGTGCCGATCACCCCGGTCGTAATGCCCTTGCCGAAAAAAATATTGGCATCCGCCCCGCCGCCGGTGCGGCGGCAGACCAGTTCCCGGCCCAGGCGGGCCGCGGCGGTCTTGGCCATGCGCACCACTGCATGTTCTTCCGGGATATGCGTTCTTGGAAATTCGTTTGTCAGGTCAACTGTGACCCGGGGCACGTCTTGTCCGTCCTGCTCCCGGGGCCAGGTGCGGGCCTGGGCATCAAAGGCATCCAGGATTTTGCGGGTCACCGCCTCCAGCTTTGCCGGATCATGACTTCTGACCTCACCTTTAATCCTGGCGGTCTCTGGAACAATATTGGTGGCCCCTTCGCACTGAAACACCCCGATGTTGGCAGTGGTCTCCTCGTCGATGCGGCCGAGTTCCAGAGAGGCAATGGCCCGACTGGCAAGCACGATGGCATTAATCCCCTTTTCGGGTTCAGCCCCGGCATGGGCGGCTTTTCCGTGGACTGCCAATTCAAAGTGATTGGCCGTGGGTGCCCGGGTGATAATGGTTTCAGTGTCCGCTGTGTCTAAGGCATAGCCGTATTTTGCCGAAACCAGGCTGAAATCCAGGTTTTTGGCGCCCTGCAGGCCGATTTCCTCGCATATGGTAAACACCAGATCCAGGGGACCGTGATCCCTGTTGTTTTCATGCAGGGACAAAACGGTTTCAATGATGATGGCGAGCGCGCTTTTGTCATCTGCGCCCAGCACGGTTGTACCGTCGCTGTAAAACACCCCGTCAACAAACCGGGGTTTGACCCCCCGGCCCGGCTCCACCGTGTCCATGTGGGCATTTAACATCAGGGGAGGCACATCCCGGGTGCCGGCAATCCGCAAAATCAGGTTGCCGGTATCGCTTCCGGTATGGCGGCCTGCATCATCGATAAAGACCTCCGGGTTTAAGGGTTCGAGCATTTTTCGTATTTCACGCGAGACCCGGCCCTCTTCCCGGGAGACGGAATCAATGGATACAAGGGTTTTAAAGGTTTCTGACAGCCGTTTTTTGTTGACCATTGCACAATCACCCCAAAGATGTTATTGACAAAAAATACACAATCCCTATTGTTTCACTGATCCATGCGGAAGTGCGCAGCTCACTGGTGGGGCTCCCGGACTTCAAATCCGGTGTGGGGCGTTAAAACCGTCCCGGGTGGGTTCGATTCCCATGCACTTCCGCCATTTTTATTCTTTTCAGCAAGTTAACTTTCCAGGCCCGTCTGATTTTTCCTGTTTTCTTCTTTCAGACCTATATCAGGGTTTGCCAAACTTGGCAAGCACACCCGTGCCCGCCCGGCTCCTGCGTATCCAAAGCGCACAATTGAAACCGTTGCTCATGCTCCCTTGGATATCGATATACAGAAAACCCATATCTTGCGAAATACCGGTTCAATTATAAAATCCGTTTTTTATGGACAAACAACCACGGCACACCAGGTAACAAAAAAATCTTTTGGCCTTAATTTTTTCGTCATACATCCGAAAAGAGCCCTTAATGATTTCACAAGAAAATAATATCTTGATTTTAAGAGAAAAACGGTTTCACGAAATGCCAAACAAAAAGGGGGCAAACGAAATGAAGGCCAAATCATTGAGGTTCAAATTAATCGCCGGCGGAATACTGGTGGTGTTAATTCCGTTGCTGGCGGTTGGATATTTTGCCGTTACCCGGGCATCAGAGGCGCTGCAGAGCCTTGGCCGGGAACAGGTCGTCAATTTATCCAAAGATCTGTCCAGCATGACGGATTTGGTGCTCAAGGAAGAACTCAAGCTGAGCACAGAAATTGGTTCGGATGTAAAATTGCAGGAATCCGTATCCGCAGTGGTTGAAACAGGGAGGCAAAATGCGGCCACTGAAGCGGAATTATTGGACAAAAGACTTTCCGGCATAATGACGTCCATCGGTCATGATTATGAAGCCATGTTTTTGGCCGATCCCAAAGGTATTATTTATTCAGATGGCAACAAAGGCGCATACCGGGATGTCTCTATTGCTGACAGACCTTATTTCCAAAAAGCAAAGAACGGAAAAACCCTGGTCGGCAATCCCATAAAATCAAAGGTCACGGGCGATGTCGTGGTGCCGGTGGCCAGCCCGGTCCAGCACCCGGATGGCAAATTTGCGGGTATTCTTGCATTAATTGTGAAGATTGATTTTATCGCGGAAAAAATTACTTCTGTCAAAATCGGTAAAACCGGATATCCTTTTTTGGTGAATCAGAAAGGGCTGATTCTCGTCCATCCGGATGAAACGCTTATTCTGGAGACAAACATAACCCAGTTGCCTGGCATGGAGGGCATTGCCCGGGCGGCAACAAACGGTCAAACAGGGGTGGAAAACTACATTTACAAAGGGGATAAAAAAATCGGAGGTTTTGCGCCTGTGGGCCTCACCGGATGGAGCGTTGTAACCACCCAGACAGCTGATGATTTCATGGGAACGGCCAATTCCATTCGCAATTTCATGACGCTCATGACCGTTGTTTTCCTGGGCGCCACAATGCTGATTGTCATATTCTTCTCCAACGGTATCAGCCGTCGGGTGATGAATATCGTGGATAGTTTAAACAGGGGTTCCGAACAAGTCGCTTCAGCCTCCGGCCAGGTGGCCTCCACCAGCCAATCCCTGGCGGAAGGATCCAGTGAACAGGCCTCAAGCCTTGAAGAAACATCTTCCTCCCTCGAGCAAATGGCGGCACAGACCCGCCAAAACTCTCAAAATGCGGATCAGGCGGACAATGCCGTCAAGGAGACTTCCAAGGTTGTTGAAAACGGGGTCTCATCCATGGAGCGAATGAATTCAGCCATCAATGAGATTAAGGAGTCTTCCAACGAAACTTCCAAAATTATAAAAACCATTGATGATATTGCTTTCCAGACAAATCTTCTGGCACTTAACGCCGCGGTGGAAGCAGCGCGTGCAGGCGAAGCCGGAAAGGGCTTTGCCGTTGTTGCCGAAGAGGTCAGAAACCTGGCCCAGCGAAGCGCCGAGGCCGCCCAGAACACATCCCAGCTTATTGAAAAATCTCAGGAAAACGCCAACAATGGCGTCAGCGTTGCCGAGGAAGTCGCCACGCAGCTCAATTCCATCAAGGAAAGCTCGGTAAAGGTCAATACCTTGATTTCAGAAATTGCCGCCGCCTCAAAGGAGCAGACCCAGGGCATCGAACAAGTCAATGTTGCGGTTTCCGAAATGGACAAGGTTGTTCAGCAAAATGCCGCGGATTCCGAGGAATCTGCCAGTGCAGCCGAAGAACTTTCATCTCAGGCCACAGAGATGGAAAAAATGGTTGCCGAACTGGAAGCGGTGGTGGCAGGCAGCGCTGCCGGGTCAAGCAACCGGTCAGAAGATTCCCGGCAATCCAAGGCCGGGCTTCGCTCCAAAAAACAGTCATCGCATCAGCCGGAAAAAAGGCAGCAGAAACAAACCACCAAAAGGCTTGCCGGAAAATCCAGATCAAATAATGCAGACGAGGTAATCCCGTTAGACGATAATGATTTCAAAGAATTCTGATACCTGCGAAAACAATAAATGCAAACAGGGCGGTCTGACAGGACCGCCCTTTGATGAACCGGAGGCACCATGAACAATCAGGCAGCAGAAAACGCCGCGGATATGTCCGAACTGTCCGGAAAATACCTGACTTTTCATCTCGGGGATGAAGGCTACGGCCTGGAGATCCTAAAAGTTCAGGAAATCATTGGTATGCTGGAAATTACAAAGATCCCGCAAACCCCGAATTATGTAAAGGGTGTCATCAACCTGCGGGGCAAAGTTATACCCGTAATTGATCTGCGCCTCAAATTCGGCATGCCGGAACAGGAATTGACCCGGAAAACATGTATTATCGTGGTCCAGGTCCAAAAAAGTGACACTGCTCTCATCATCGGCATTGTCGTCGACGAAGTCTCCGAGGTCCTGAATATATCCGGAGAACAAATCGAGGCGGCACCGTCGCTGGGCATGCAGGTAAACACCCATTTCATCCTTGGCATGGCCAAAACCGAATCCGCTGTCAAGATTCTTCTGGATATCGACAAGGTCTTATCCGCCGAAGAAATGAATGCCCTGACACGTGCCAGCGGATAACCAAAAATAACAGGCGGGCTGTTAAAGCCCGGGCCCTGGAAACCGTGAATCTGTCCTGTCGGAACTGTTTCAGCGCCTCAGATCCGGCAGGCCGGATCCGGGGGCAGGATTTGAAAACCACCCGGATCAACCGGGTTTAGGAACGCAGCACATGGTAGCAGACCACCGGCTCCAGCTTATTTTTCACATGTACCTGCCCCCGGCATTCAAACGCAAAATTTTCCGTATTGGCCAGATAGGTCTGCTCGCCGATAATGATCTCCCCTCCGGCGGCCATCTGCTCAAGCCTGGCCGCCACGTTGACGCAATCACCAATGACCGTGTAATCCATCCGGTTGGCCGATCCGATATTGCCAATAATGGCCGTTCCCGTGTTGATCCCGATGCCGAGTTCAAAATATTCCAATCCGGCGGCCATTCGACGACGCCGCATTGCATCGGTGGCCGCCTGGATTTCAATGGCAGTGCGAATGGCGTTTGCCGGAGCATTGCCATCTGTGTCCACCAGGCCGAATACGGCGATCAGCTGATCCCCCACGAACTTGTCGAGCAGTCCGTTATTTTTAAAAATAATATCCACCATGATGCTGAAATACTCGTTTAGCATGGCCACCACCTCTTCTGCGGCCATACGCTCGGCAATGGTGGTAAATGAACGAATATCGGCAAACAACACTGTGACATTACGCCGCTCGGTTTCCAGAAAAACCCCTTCCTTGAGGTTAATGAGCTTTTCCACGAGGTTGTTTCCCACATACCGGCTCAGGCGATTTCGCAATTGCTCTTCACGCTTGCTGCGCTGATAAGACAGGGCCAGATCCCTGGCATATACCATCAACTGGGTGGCCTGCTGCTGGTTTTTGCGATTTAATTCTTCAACCTGCTTTTGCAGCAAATGAAAACAACCCGCAATGTAGAATAACTCCCGGTCCGCACGCAGCTCTGTCAACTCCGCTTCTCCACCCTGCCCGGCCCGGCCGGCGGCCTGCATGAGTTCCCGAATCTGGGATGCCAGGCGCCGCATTAAAATATAGCCGGAAACCATGCTTGCCAAGGCCAGGGGCAGGGCCCAGAAAAGATCTCCGGCTGGATCAGGGGAGAGTCGAAATAAGAGAAAAACCAACAGAAGAAAGGGAAAAACGGCCATCAGCACAGTCGCCGCCCGGATCCGGCCGACAGTGCTCAAGTAATTTTTCCGATTCCGCCGGCTCATTCAGGGCATCCGCTTTCTTCAGGCGCCATGCGCTGAAAATCAAATGCATGGTGAAAGCAAACAGCAATGCCCTGCAGACCGGCATCGGGTTTGGCGCCGCAAGCCTCCGGGCAGTTGATGCGCACCACGCTTGCCTGATTTCGGATGCAGGCCTGCACGTCTTCTGCAGCATCGAGCATAATGGCCACGTCTATATCCTGGCCCACGTGGTAGCGGTCCGGAAAACCGGACAAAAACAATGCACCGCTGCCAGATACGTCCTGCAGGCGGGTGATTTCCTTAAAAGGGCGGTTTTGGGAATCTTTTCCGGAAATCCGTACCGGGAAGGTAATCTTGTAGCGATCAAAAGAACGCTTATCAAAACTGGTGTCCGGGGCCGGCACCTGAGAGGGCAACTGTTTTGGCCGGGTTCCGGGCAGAATCCGCCGGACAAGTCCCCGCAAACGCGTTTTCAGGGAATCAAGCAACGGATCGGCTTCCTTTTTCAAATCTCAGGAAATCAGGTCTCAGGGCATCAGGTGATACACACCCGGCGCACCTCGCTCATGTCCGTGAATCCGGCAAACATCTTGGCAATGCCGTCCTGAACCAGCGTGGTCATACCCTCCTGGCTTGCCTGGTTGAAAAGCTCTTCAGCACTGGCCTGCCGCTTGATCATCCGCTTGATCTCCCTGGAACCGTCCATGAGTTCATGGATGCCCATCCGGCCCTTATAACCGCTGCTGCACTGTTCACAGCCTTTGGGCCTGTAAATGGTCAGATCCTCGGACCAGGTAATGCCGGTTTGGTCAAATGCATCCTCGCCGTAGATTTCAACAATCCCATCGAATTCCTCCCGGGTGGGATGATAAGCCTCCCGGCAGTTGGAACACAGGCGGCGCACCAGGCGCTGGGCCAGCACACAGATAAACGCATCGGAAAAATTCAGGGGATTTAAGCCCATGTCCAGAAGCCGGGTCACGGTTTCCGGGGCACTGTTGGTATGCAGGGTGGAAAACACCAAGTGACCGGTCAGGGATGCCTCCACACCAATGGAAGCGGTTTCATAATCCCGCATTTCACCGACCATGATAACATCCGGGTCAGCCCGGAGAAACGAACGCATGATACGGGCAAAATCCAGCCCGATCTTTTTGTGCACCTCCACCTGGCGCAAACCCTGCTGGGTAATTTCCACCGGGTCTTCAGCCGTCCAGATCTTGCGCTCGGGAGTATTGATGTGATGCAGTGCTGAATGCAGGGTTGTGGTTTTACCCGAACCTGTGGGCCCAACGCACAGAATCAGCCCATAGGGCTTGGAAATGCCCCGCCGCATGACTTCAAGATTGCGCTCGGTCATGCCCATCTCATCGATTTTCATGGCCCCGGCTGAAGCCAGGAGGCGCATTACCGCATCTTCCAGACCACCGGCCGTGGGCAGGGTGGCCACACGAAGTTCAAACTGCGGCACGCCCCGCCGCCGGAATTTGATTTTTCCATCCTGGGGCATGCGCCGTTCAGCAATATCGAGCCCGGCCATGATCTTGATACGGGACAACAAGGCATTGGCAAAAGTATTGGGCACTTCCAGAAAGTCCTGGCACACCCCGTCTATGCGGAAACGAATCTTGGTGCGCCGGGTGATGGGCGATGGTTCCACGTGAACATCCGAGGCTTTTTTCCGAAAGGCCGTAATCAGGGCCTGATCCACCAGCCGGACCACCTTGCCGGAGGCCTCGGTATAGGCTTCAAAATCTTCTTCTTCCTCATCATCTTCTTCGAATTCGATTTCCGGCAGATTTTCAAAAGTCTCAGCAGTGGAAAGGCTTTGCTGTTCAGACCTGGCGGATTTTTTCCCAACAAAAAAATGATTGATAATGGCTTCAATGTCTTCCTTGATACCAACGGAGAAGACAAATTTGCTGGTGTTAAACAGGGCCTTGGCATGATCGAGCTTGCGCAGGTCCTTTGGGTCATCGAGCAGAATTTCAATATGGTCGACTTCCCATTTCAGGGGCACCCATAAATCCTGGAGCAGAAAGGGCTTTTTAAGGTTGGCCAGAAGTTCGTAGGGCACCTCCATGTTTGAATTGTATTCCTTGAAGGGGCAGTGATAGAAGGCGGATAAGGATTTTCCGATCTGCTCCTTGGGCACCTTGAACTGCTCCATGAGCACCTGTTCCACGCTCTTTTTGAGCTGTTTGGATATGCCCAGGGCCTTCTGGAGCTGATCAGTGGTGACAACCTCATTTCGCAGCAGATAATCATAGCGGGATTCATACCGCTCGCCCGGTTCCGCGGAAGCCAGCTTTTCCTTGATTTTGGGATATACCGGATCGATTCCCTGAACGGATTTGTAACACTCAGCAGCCAGTTCCTTATAATCGCGATGCTCAAATGCCAGGCCGAGCTCGTATTTCATGTCCGCCCGGATTTTTTCTGAAAGCTGATTTTCCTCGCCGATGGCATCAACGCGCTCGATGACCTCGGTCGGGGGAAACAAGGCAAAAAGGCACTCCAGCAAATCTGCATAAAACTGATCCACTGGATAATCGGCTGAAAAAAGCTTTTGATATTCTTTTACCGCTTCCTTGTACAGGCCCAGTTCCTTGAAGGCCGTGGCGCTGTCATAGACCTCGGGAGCGCTTTCCCCGAGGGAAAGCCCTGACTTGATGTGAGAGACATCTTCGGTGGAAAGCTCCTTGGCCACATCCTGGTCCAGGTCCTCGGCCTCCTGGCTCAGGGAATCGATTTTGCTTTGGAGTTCCGCTCTTGCCGCTTCGGTTAAATCGGTGAACGATTCAAGCATATCCCGGTATACGGATATGGCTTCTTCGTATAGCCCGTGGGCTTCATATGCCTCTGCCACCTTTTGCCGGGAGTCGAAACCGGGTTGTTTTTCCACGGTCTCCATGTTTCCATCCTTTTTGATTTTCAAAACAGTACAGGCTGCGGGATCCAAATGCAGCCGGATTCCAGCAAAAACAAATTCATCAGGCCTTGCGTCTTTTAAATATCTGGCCGAATTTTCGGCCCGGCTTGATCCGGTCCAGAGAAGGCAGAAGGATCTCGCAGTTAAGCCTTACCATTGAAACCGGGGCCAGGTCCTCGAGCAGCACCAGCACATAGCCCGGCCGGGCCTTTCGAACATACAGGCGCTTGCTGTCAAAGACGAATTCGGCCTCATGGATATCGGATAATTCACCGGCAAAAGACGACCAGTCAAACCTGCCAAGGCGCGACTGCTCATCGCCGTATCCGGAAGAAAACGCACTGGCCACCACCTGCCCGTCTCCGGCAATGACGATCACGCCGTGAACGCCTTCGATGGTGTTAATATCCTTGAAAATATCTTTCATTGCTCTTTCCGTGCACCTGATAACGCATTTGCGTTCCGTCGGGACCGGTTTTTTGTCAAATTCCTGAAAAACCCCTATAGCAGCAGATCAATGATCCGGTCCCGGGACACATCATGGCTCATCCGTATCACGCTCACCTGGCTGCCTGGCACAATCACCCGCTGGCCCGTGGATTTTTGATTCACATAAACCGCATTGAGATCTCCGCTGCCGCAAAGTTTTCCGATCCGCGCGGCTTCTTGCAGAAGACCGGCATACCGCTGATCTTCATATATATCCTCCACTCCGGAAACCTGTCCGAATATGGATTCCAATTTGCTTTGAGACCGTTCTGCATCAGAAGTCCCGGCAGCAGGGGATTTTTTGCTGTCTCCTGCATCGGATCGGGGATGATCGGCGGCTGACGGTGCCGATTGCTCTTCGGACTGGGTGAAAATGGGGCTATCGAGCAGAATCTGGTCATTTGGCGGATTTTCATGGGGCGAAAAATCCGGCCGGTTTTCATCCTTTTGGCGCATGGCGTTTAGCAGCATCGACTGAAGGCCTCCGTCGATGAGCTTTTCGGTCACCTGGCAAAAATTTTCAATTGTCAGCGACACCCCGGACCAGGAAAGAATTTCATAGGCCGCCTCATGGCCCTGCCGACCGCCCAGCCGGGCATTGATCAAATCCCCGTCTCTGAAAAACAACACCCCCAGCTGATTGCCGGTCTTGCGGCTCACACGAAGGGTGCAGGTCTGGCTTTCCATTTCAATGAGTTGCAAAAATGTTTCCAGGGAGACATTGTGCAGGCTGCCGCCTTCCGCCTGAGCTCTGAGTATCCGGTTGATGCGCTCGATCAGGTCTTCCGTGCTCAAAGGCTTGACCATGTAGTCACTGGCCCCGCTTTTAAAAACCACCTCCCGGGTCTTGGGACGATCATAGGCGGTGACAATCATCACGGGAATATCCGGGTAGTCCCGGCTGACCCGGTTTACCAGCTCAAAACCATCGATGCCCGGCATCCGCAAATCACTGACCACGGCGCTGACGTGGTCTGCGGCCAGCATATCCAATGCCTCCTGGCCGCTTTCCGTGGTTGCCACTGTAAAAGGCGGGGCATTTTGCTTCAGCTCCTGCTCCATGAGCTGGAGCCAAACCGCATCATCATCGACTATGAGCACTTTTGGTGTCATGATCACCTGTTATATGGATTCCGGCGGTTTTCTCCGGTGCCTGCCATTAAAAACCATCATTGCACTACAATCTTATATCAAATGCAGCAATTTCATCAGCGAATTCCCTGCGCCAGACTTCGAGATTTTTCTGGAGCCGAACCAGCAAACCGTGGCTTTCGGCGATCTCCGTGACACATTCCGCTACTGCGGCTGCCAGCTTTCCATAATCAGCGCTTCCGCTAAACTGCGCCTTGCCCTCGGAATACCTGAATTCCGCGGCAAACGGATCCAGAAATTCATATTTGTCCACCTTTTCCACAAACTTGCGGTTCAGCAGGGTTTCAAAATCGCCTTTGATTTTCCGGTTAGACCGCACCAAGGATTCCAGGGCGTATAACAACCCTCCCAGCATCTCCATGATCCGGGCCGAAGCGATCTTTGTCTCACGGGAACCGGAATCGGCTTTGCTGCTGTCCCTGGCCCGTTCCGGAGGCGATATTTTGGCTGCCTCGGGCTCATCCAGCATGACCCGGCTGACGTT
Source organism: Desulfosalsimonas propionicica (assembly GCF_013761005.1). Lineage (NCBI taxonomy): Bacteria > Pseudomonadati > Thermodesulfobacteriota > Desulfobacteria > Desulfobacterales > Desulfosalsimonadaceae > Desulfosalsimonas > Desulfosalsimonas propionicica. Next base: position 73,793 of record NZ_JACDUS010000005.1, on the reverse strand, counting down.
AAAAATGCCGCCATGTTCCTTGGAGCGTTGAATCAGGTCCTGCCGGTACTGCTCGGAGCGGTCCAGGTTGCCGGCACCGTCAGCCGAAGAGCCTCCGATGACTTCCCCCTTGTAAATAAACAGCAGGCCGCCCTGGACGTTTTTGACTTCCACGTCAATATAGCCGGTGAACTTTTCCGCCTCCAGTTTTCGAATCAATCCCTCAAGATTGGTAAACTCGGAGGTCAAATCCGCATACACCACTTTTGATTTCGGCAGATTGGCCCAGAAATAGAGTCGCTCCGGCAGGATTCGATAAACCGAAATGGTAAAATTGTTTCGGCCTGCGCCTTCAACAACGCGCTCAACAGCATCCGTGCCGTGAAAATGCTGCCGCCGGTGGTCCAAAAATCCGTTGACAATGCTTTGCTCGTCAAAAAAAAGCACTGCCTCGGAAACCGGAGACTGAAAATGGACCACGCCGGCACCCACCTCGCCCTGGTAATGTTCAATGAGCCTGGCAATATCAACGTAGTAGCTGTTTAAATTTTCAACAACCGGCTTTTCTCTGGGAATCAGAAACATTTCTTTTTCCACATTGTATTGTTAAGGATCTTCAGTTACGGCAATGATACAGCTTCAGACAAGGCAAACAGGCAATGCGCCGGCACGGGCGGACGCATCGCCTTCACCATTTGCCTTGTCCGAATCCCGGGCTACCTGCGTCTTCTGAGCCGCTCAATGGAAAACCGCAGACTGTCCTGCATCCGGGAAATCGCTTCAGCCAGAGATCCGATTTCATCTTTGGAACGCACTTCGATCTCGGCTTCCAGATCCCCGACGCTGATGCGGTCGGCCGCCTCGGTCAGGTAGCGGATTTTGCGGGTCAGGCGGTATCCGTAAACAATAATACAAAAACCAATAATCAGAATCGCGCCGCCCAGAATCCCGAGGTTGATATTGCGGGTCTCCATTGTCATCTGCTCGGCATTTTCGCGCAGGCCCTCGGTTCTTTCCGTAAATTCGTCCATGTAGGCGGTGGCCTCCAGTTGAAGCTTTTTGCCCTCGATGTTGATGGGGACGATTGCCATGTATTTTTCCCTCAGGTCACCGTCTGTGTCCTTCCACCTATATGTCCCGGCGGCCTCCTTTCTGCCCCAGGAATTTTCCATGAGATCCCACCATTCCTCAAAATACGGGCCCAATGCTTTGCGCATGGTCTCTTCGGTATCCGGTATGCCGATCAGATTCGGATTGGGGTGCGCCCATAGAGTGAAGCCCCGGTCCGCAGTTTCCTCTTCGCTCAAACAGGTGTAACCGCTTTCACCAACGGCTTGCACGGCAATCTGATTGAAAGTGGGATCGTAGCTGAAATCCTCACGTTCAAGCTCCGGATGCGTGCGCAGATATATTTCGCACTGCACAGCCACATCCCGAGCTTTTTGAAGCAGCTGATCCTTACCGGCCTCGGCAACCAATTCGGTGCTCTGATCGGTAATCTCCTTGGTCAGCTTGTTGATCTGCATGTATGAGAAATAGCCCGAAACCGCCATCAGGACAACCGGTATGACCAGAAAGAGAAAAAACATCTTGCCGCGCAACCCGATCCATCCGCCGGAAGAAGAATCACTCCCTGAATAATCAGGACCTCCGGCTACGGCCGGGGTCTCTTCTTCGTCCGGCTGTCCCAGGGATGGTCCGGCATCTTCGGCATCCTCCGGCGGCGCATCGGCAGTCGCATAGGAAGGTTCGGAATAGGTTTCCTCGGGCAGTTCCGTGGTTTCCATCAACCTGGACAGCTGGGTCACATGGCCGCATTCCCCGCACCGGACCCGTATACTTTGGCCTCTATAGCGCTCAAGCTTATCCGGATCCAGATGATAAACCTTTCCGCATTCCTCGCAAATCACCGTCATGATCTATCCTCCTCGGTCAATTGTTGGCAGCATGAAATAAAATCATTTTCCTTTATCTCCAAAGGAATTCTTTTCTTGTTCAGCAAGGGGCCAATCCCGGATTATGTCTGGATTTCCCGGAGCTTTTTGACCATGGCCTGCTGAAAGGCCACTTTTCTTTCCTCGCGCAAAATCTGACGGGCCAGCAAATCCACAAGCTCGGCCGCCCGATGGGCGGGGAAGCGGTTGGCCGTCTCCCCCATGTCCCGGATCTCATCTTCGATCACCACATCCGCAATGGGTCCCATGGCCCGGGAAAGCTGGGAGGAGAGAAAATCAAGAAAATCCTTCCCCAGTACCGGCATGCTATCCTGGGAGGGTTCGCAGAGTTTCAGCTGGTGAAGTTTCTGAACCACGCCACGAAGGTCCTTCATGCTCATCTGCAGGGACTGGGCCACCTCGCCGAGCTTTTTTTTACCGTCGAGCTCCATGAGCACCTGCAGCATCTGGCTGTCAAGGGAAACCTCGCCCTGGTCGGCCCGCAGGCTTCGTTTCAATACCATGCGGGAAATATCACCTGAAAAAACAGTTGTCATGCAATGCCTCCGTTTCGAAGGAAGATGTTCTTATTTCCTGATTTACGCACCGAGATTCTTGATGATTTGCTGGATGACCTGCAATTCCGACTTGATGGTTTTCCTCAGCTCTTCAACGATATAATCCAGAGCCTCCTGATTGTCCAGAACCGCTGCAGGCCTGCCCCCGGTGTTCCCGGATACCTTTTGACTCCCGGCTGGTTCCGGGGAAAGCACCCGCTTCTTGAATTCCTTGAATCTTTTGACATCTGCGGAAAGCAGGCGTTTTTTCTCTTTTTCCTGCATTTCCGGACGGGCCAGAACAGTTTCAAAGTTTTTGAACACATCGGCCACAAAACCAATGGCCTCGGGGTGCGCCTTGGCCTTTTTGGCCTTGATGTATTTGCCAACGGACTCCTGGAGCTTTAAAAACATGGAAAGGGTTTTATCGTCCTGGTAGGTCTCCTGCAGCCGGCGAATCTCTTTTAAAAAAGCCCCCATGCTTTCATCTGAAATCTCCCAGTCAATGCCGGCCACCAGTGCTCTGAGCTCCCGGACAGGAGAATTTTGTTCATCAAACCCGGTATCCTCGTCTTCGCCAAACATTTCCTCGAGCCGGCTGGAAACTTCTTCGCCCAGGCCCTCATCATCTTCCGTGCGATTCAATGATTTTCCTCCTATTGCAGTTTTTTCCGCAGGGAACTGACAGTCAGTGCGATAATTTTTTTCATGGTGGCGGCCACATTATCGCCCCGGATGGCGCTGGCCTGGAAATAAGGGGCGTTTAACCTGGAGTTCAAGTCCTTTTGAAGGGTTTCCTCCGAGAGAATGGGGATGCCTTCATCTGCGAGATCCCGTTTGTTGTACTGCATGACCAGCGGGATGTTAAAGATGTTTTTATTGAAGGTTTCCAGGTTTTCCTTGAGATTCTGCAGGGAGCGAATATTCATCTCCCGCCGCAGATCCATGGAATCGGCCACAAAGACAATGCCGTCAACACCTCGCAGCACCAGGCGGCGGGTGGCATTGTATTTGACCTGACCGGGAACTGTGTAGAGCTGGATCTTAATGCTGTGTCCCTTGATTTCACCGATGTCAAATGGGAGAAAGTCAAAAAAAAGGGTTCGGTCACCGTAAGTTTTCACTGTGACCATCTCATTTAAAATCCGTTTCTTGAATTTGCGGTTGATATATTCGAGGTTCGTGGTCTTGCCGCCGCGGCCCGGGCCGTAGTAAACGATCTTGACCTGGACCTCCCGCTTTTTCGGATTGATTAACGCCAAATCACCTTCCTCCGCAGCCCTTTAGGTTTTCTCCACTGCCATTATATTTCCCGAATATGAGCGTTCACAGGATCTGCAACGGCTTTAAATCAACGTCTGAATGCGCTTAATGGCCTCGGCTACTTTCAATCGCAAAAATCCCAGAGAAACATCCCGGTTGAAAATGGTCAGAAGAAGCAAATCCTCCACCACCTTGCTGAAATGGATACTTTCTTTTTCCCCCTTGTGAAACAGCAGGGAAAATTCCTGTTCTCCGATGATGTTGGCCATGGCGCTGACCGCCCCGTAATTGCCCGCCGCCAGTGCAGCCAGGGAAAACACGTCGTGATTGGCATGCCCGTTGTCAAGATTGACAATCACATTGCCGGCCAAATCCATCAGGATGACACTCTGCACCCCCAGATCGATCAATTCCTGCTGCAGCACATCTTCAATGGATTCGATCTGTTCTTTGGTGAAATCGATTGTAAAATCCATTTATGGTTACCCCTTGCATTCCAAATTGATATGCACCCTTCCCCCTAATGCCGGATTTCGCTCATGCCCGCAATTTATCCGGCCCGTTGTTTTTTTGCAAAACTCTTTTCTTATATAACAATGATTTACCCGAATCAATGAGAAAATACCCATTGATCCTATGCAGTCTTTTGTCCTGCTCCCGGTGGATTTCTGTTTAAAAATAACTAACATATTCTCAGTTCCGAATGCAAGCAGGAAAGGAAGATCATTTGCGGCGTCATGCGGCAGGCCTTGCCGCTATTGTCCCTTTACCCTGAAATAGCGTTCCACCAAAGCTTCTGCCAGCCCCGTGTATTCAGACGGGTGAAGATCTTTTAAATCCCGGCGCACGGCCTCGGGAATGGACTCCAGGCTGTCGACAAAACCGGCCAGATCCTCGCGGGTGATGCGTTTGCCCCGGGTCAATGCCTTTAACTTTTCATACGGCTGGGTTTCACCGTAAACCCGCATGGCCGACTGTACGGGTTCAGCCAGCAATTCCGGGTTGGCTTCCAGATCCGCAGCGATCACCGCCTCATTGGCCTCAACCCGGTCCAGGCCCTTGTATGTGGAGGCCAGGGCCACCATCATGTAGCCAAACACCACCCCCAGATTGCGAAGCACCGTACTGTCGCTCAAATCCCGCTGGAATCTGGAAATCATCAGCTTGACCGCCATATGCTCCATCATGGAAACAGCCAGCCCCAGATTTCCCTCGCTGTTTTCAAAATCAATGGGATTGACTTTATGGGGCATGGTCGATGACCCCACTTCCCCCTCTTTGAGCTTTTGCTTGAAATAGCCCAGGGAAATATAGCCCCACATATCCCGGTCCAGATCCGTGAGAACCGCGGAAATCCGAACCATGGCATGAAGAATGGCGGCCATGTAATTGTTGGGGTTGACCTGGGTGGTGTACATCACAGGTGAGATCTCCAGATGCTGCTCCATAAACCGGGTGGAAGCGGCCATCCAGTCAATTTCCGGGAACACGAAGTGATGGGCATTGTAATTGCCGCTGGCCCCGTTTAGCTTGGCCTGAATGGGCAGGTCCAAAAGGCATCGCAGTTCATGGCGCAGCCGCCAGGCGAAGTTGACCATCTCTTTACCGACAGTGGTGGGCGTTGCCGGCTGGCCGTGGGTTCGCGCCATCATGGGAATGCTTTTATACTCACGGGCCAGTTCCTCGATTTTCTCCAGGATTTCCCGGAGCCGCTCTACGATCTGCTCCCGGCCGCTGCGGATCATCAGAGCGTAAGAGGTGTTGTTGATATCATCGGAGGTGCAGGCAAAATGGACCCATTCTTTGATATGGGCCAGGCCGGCAGCCGTGAGCTTTTCCTTGATGTAATACTCCACGGCCTTGACATCATGATTGGTTTCTTTTTCAATGGCCTTGATCGCTTCAGCGCCATCCACGTCAAAGTTCTCATATATGGCATCGATTTTTTTCAGTGCCGCATCATCGGCGTCCGCCATGCCCAGGTCCCTGAGCAGAAATTTGAGCCAATGCAATTCCACGTAAAGCCGGTACCGGATCAGCCCGTATTCGGAAAAAATCTCCCTGAGCGGGCCGGCATGGCGGGCATATCTGCCGTCAAGGACGGAAATGGCTTCAATGGGCCTTTGTTGGGTCATGATTCTCCTGCTTCCTTATCCGTGATGTTTGTTCATGGACTGATTTCTCAATTGGATTCAGCGCCGTCGCCCCCGGATCCCAGGAATGCCGTGGGCCGGGTATCCCGGATATAGCGGCGGACACCCTGGACAATGCCGTCGCATAAATGCTTTTGATAATTCGAATTGGTGAGACGCTGACATTCCCGTTTGTTGCTGATAAAAGAAGTTTCAATCAAAATCGAAGGCATCTGGGCGCCCAGAAGGACATAAAACGGCGCCTGCTTGACGCCCTTATCATGAATCCGGCTGTAATGGCCGTCCAGATGGCCGATCAGGTCCTTGTGCACATAAGTGGCCAGCCGGCTGGATTCATTGATCTTGGCATTGCGCATCAAATCATCGAGAATGGTCTGCAGTTCGCTGATATTTTTCTCAGATGTGGCATTTTCCCGGGCGGCCACAGCAATGGAGTCCTCATCGGTCGTCAGGTTCAGAAAATAGGTCTCGATGCCGTATGCATTCCGGTTTCTGGCGGCATTGGCATGAATGGAAATAAACAGGTCCGCTTTTTTGGTATTGGCAATGGCAGTGCGCTCCTCCAGGGTCAGATACACATCCCTGTCCCGTGTCAGCAGCACTTCGCAGCCCAGTTCCTCGCGAAGCCTGGCCGCCAGTTTTTTTGAGATTTCCAGGACCACGTTTTTTTCATGCACTCCTTTTAAATAACCCGGCGCCCCGTAGTCCTTGCCCCCGTGACCGGCATCAATGACAATCCGCCGCACCCCCAGGGCCAGCTGCCGGGCAATGGAAGCTTTCTGGTTACGGGATATTTCGGGATCAGAGGAATCGGCCGGTTTCTCTGCAGTGGCCTGCCCCCTTACATCAATGACAATTCTGAAAGGATTTTTCAAAGAAAACACATTGTAATCTTCAAAGGACTTGATATCCACAACCACACGGACGGTATCAGACCGGTACTGGCCTGCGCGCACATCCTTGAGCAGGGTGTCGTTGATGGCAATCTGCTCCTGGATATGGTTGGCCAGGCGGGTGTTGTCCAGATCCACATACAGCCGCTGATTCATCTGGTTGATGGAGGGATCTTTTTTCAACAGATTGTGCTTGAAATCAGTGGCCTGATTGGCATCAATGACCACCCGGGTATATTCCGGGTTGGACCAGTAGCGTATTCCGGTAACCGTAACCGCCTCTCCCGGTGCGGGGGTATTGCTGCTGTCTGAATGATTGGTGGTGACTTCCCCGGATGCAGTGTCTTCTCCGGCAAGGTTCACGGGGGTGTGCGCACTTGCCGCAGACGCGTCAAGCGCTTTGCGCGCACGACGGCTGTAGGCGCTCGACGAATACTGCCCGGCCACTTTTTTAAACAGGGACCGGGCTTTTTGCTCATCAGCAGGACTGCGGGAATAAGAATACAGTTTCTGATACAGCTGTGCGGTCATAAACAACCCGGCCGCCGCCCAGGGGCCTTCCGGATCCCGTTCATGGACGGCTTCGAAGCGCTCAATGCATTTCATCCAATAACTGCGGTATTTCTGCCGCTCCGGGTGCTGCTGGAGCTGTCGGTAGCAGGACTCGGCTTGAAAATAGGCCTGTTTTGCGGCCTTTTCATCGGCTTTGATCGCATCCCCGATGTCTCTTAAAGCTGCGCGGGCTTTTTGCCTGTAAGCACTTTCGGGATATTTCCGGCTCACCTGTTGAAACCGGGAAGCCGCAGCCTTGAGATCTGCAGACCGGTAGGAATGTCTGTAAAGCTCCCGGTACAGGCTTGCGGCCTTATACAACCCGGCCGCCGCCCAGGGACCGTCCGGGTCCCGGTCATGGACAGCATCGAAGCGCTCAATGCACTTTAACCAATAGCTGCGGTATTTCTGCCGCTCCGGGTGCTGCTGGAGCTGTCGGTAGCAGGACTCGGCCTCAAAATAAAGCTGATTCGGCGCGGCTCCCGTGGATACACAGGATCCCAACACGCAAATCAGGCAGATAACGAGAATATGAATCAGTCGTCTATGTTTCATGCAGCTGCTTTGTTGTTTAATGGCCAAAATCTCCGGCTTACGGATTGCCGGCCTCAGAGTTCCCGGACCGGCTTGCGGATTGGCCCAGAAGTTTCTGCCGCAGTTGGTAAAGCAGGTTCATGGCATCCATGGGGGTCAGGTGTTCCACCTCAGCCTGCCTGAGGCGCTCGAGCACGTCCTGCTCGGGGCCCTGAAACAAGGGCAGCTGCACATATCTTTGCTGAACCCGGGTGCGCCGCGCCGGCGCAGCTGCCTCCCGACCCAGGACATGACCCTGTTTTTCCACATTCTCCAATACTTTTTTGGCACGCTCAACAACTTTTTCCGGCATCCCTGCAAGGCGCGCCACTTCAATGCCATAGCTGCGGTTGGTGCCGCCTTCAGCCAGCTGGTGCAGGAAAATAATCTCGTCGTTGATTTCACGCACCGCGATATTGTAATTCTTTACCCGCCTGCGGACCCGGTGCAGTTCCGTGAGTTCGTGATAATGAGTGGCAAACATGGACTTCACCCCTGTATCCTCCAAGTCATGGAGATATTCGGCCACAGCCCAGGCAATACTCAGACCGTCAAAGGTGGACGTGCCCCGGCCGATTTCATCCATGATCACCAGGCTCCGGGAAGTGGCATTGTTCATGATGTTGGCGGTTTCCTCCATTTCCACCATAAACGTGCTCTGACCCTGGGACAGATTGTCCAGGGCCCCCACACGGGTGAAAATCCGGTCCGTTACAGCAATATCGGCCCGGTCTGCAGGCACAAAAGAGCCCATTTGCGCCATAAGCACGATCAGGGCAGCCTGGCGCAGCACCGTGGATTTGCCGGCCATGTTCGGCCCTGTGATGATCAGCACCTGATTTTCCCGGTTATCCATCCGCAGGCTGTTGGGAACAAACCGTTCTGCCTCAATGAGTTTTTCCACAACCGGATGGCGGCCTTCGGCAATATCGATCACACCCTGTTCGTTGATGGCGGGCCGGACATATCGGTTCTGCACCGCAGCCTCGGCCAGGCCGGAGAGCACATCGATTTGGGCCACAAATGCAGCGGCTGCAGCCACGGACTTATGGGTTCGGGCCACCGTATCGCGAAGTTTGCAGAAAATTTCGTATTCAAGAGATGCGCGCTGCTCCTGGGCGCCGAGAACCTTTGCTTCAAAGGATTTTAACTCATCTGTGATATAGCGTTCGGCATTGACCAGGGTCTGCTTGCGCACATAATGGGCGGGCACGGTATCCGCCTGGTTTTTGGAGACCTCGATATAATAACCGAAAACCTTGTTGTAGCGAACCTTGAGGGTCTGGATACCGGTTGTCTGTTTTTCCCGGGCCTCAAGTTCGGCCAGAAACGATTTGCCGTCTCTGGCAATGGCAATGAGCTCATCGAGATTGTCGTCATATCCGGTGCGGATCATGCCGCCTTCGTTGACCACGGGCGGCGGGTCATCGACCACCGCAGCAGCAATGATTTGGCCCAGACCGGTCAACTCAGGCAGAATCGACGTATCCGGGCACAAAAGATCCGTGCTGAATCCGGCCAGGTGGCCGTGGATCTCCGGCAATGCCTCGATGGAGCGCCGCAGGGCCACAAGATCCCTTGCATTGGCCTGGCCCATGACGATTTTACTGCCCAGCCGCTCCAGATCCGCCACGGATTTCAGGGACGCACGTATGGCCTTTCGCTCCATGCTGCATTCCGCCAGCTGATCCACGGCCTCGTGCCGGGCGCCCATGTCACCGACCCCCAGAAGGGGATACCGGACCCAATGCTTGATCAGCCGGCCGCCCATGGCCGTGACGGTAAAATCCAGCACCGAAAGCAAAGTGGCCTTTCGGGTGCTGTCTCGCAAATTGGCCAGCAGTTCAAGATTGCGGCAGGAGACATCGTCTATCTGCAGGTACTGGTCCAGAAAATAGGTTTCAAGACCCGACAGATGGGCGATCTGCTGTTTCTGGGTCTCCTGGACGTAAAACAGCAGGGCACCGGCAGCGCCAATTCCGGCTTGCAGGCCTTCACAGCCAAAGCCCTCCAGGCTTCGGGTCTGGAACTGACGGATCAGGCGCTGACGCGCCGGTTTGTACTCACAGGCCCCGTCATCCACCCAGGTTGTCACGGACTGCTCAAACGAGGTGCGAAAGATTTCATAATCATCACCGGTCCGGGCGGCTGCCGGCATCAGGATTTCACTGGGGGCGATGCGCCTGATTTCTTCGAGCAGCACATGCGCATCACCGCTTTCCGTGACCCGAAAGGCCCCTGTGGAAAGATCCAGACAGGACAGCCCCCACCGGGAGCCTTGGGCGAGGATGGAGACAATAAAGTTGTTGGTGCGGGCATCGAGCAGATCGCTGTTTAAAACCATTCCGGGGGTGACCACCCGCACCACTTCCCGTTTGACCAACCCCTTTGCCGCGGCCGGGTCCTCGGTCTGTTCGCAGATGGCCACCTTGTAGCCTTTTTCAATCAGGCGTCCCAGATAAATTTCAGCGGCCTTGACCGGCACTCCGCACATGGGCACCGGGTTTTCCTCGTTCTTATTTCTGGATGTCAGTGTGATTTCCAGTTCCCGGGATGCAGTCCGGGCATCTTCGAAAAACAACTCATAGAAATCACCCATTCGGTAAAACAGAAGATAATCGGCGTAGTGCTCCCGGATCTCCAGGTACTGGCGCATCATGGGCGTTATTTGTGCATCACTGCTTTGCCGGCCCTTCATAAAAACATATCCCTGATCCGTTCCGTCCCGGATCCCATCGCGCAACCTGTTTTTTTACTTTTCGGTACCAGCCGGGGGCGTCTCCGGCGGGTCAGACACATCCTGTTGACTGACAGGCTCGGCCGGGACCGTTTGTGCCTGTGCAGCAGCCAGTTCGGATTCCAGTTCGGCAATTTTTTTATCCTTGGCCGCAGCCTGCTCATGGAGCTGCCGGACGGTTTTGCGGGTCTTGAATTTTGCCGACAGGCTCAAAAAATAACACAGAAGAAATCCGATGAGAAACACCGCAAAGTAATATAAGGCCGTGGGCAGTTCAGGCGATGCGTATTTGAAAAAATACAAATTGAGCTTAAAACTGCGCTCCACAATGAAAAACCCTTTGTTCTGAAACACCACAACCGCCGCCAATACCACAATCAGCAGCCAGAAAGCATACTTGAGCTTTTTCATGGGCATATCCTCCAACAAGGCTCCGGGTCTTAGGGCACAACAAAAAACAGTGCCGGCTGCAACTGCAATTTGTCCGATTTTTATGTGAAACTGTTATATTGAAACGTTTGCCGGAAAAACTCAACCGTTTTTTCAGCATCGGCCAGGCATCAACGATCCGGATTACCAGGCGCGAATCTGCGGCCGCATGCGCTCCGGGGACAGGTTTAAAAAATACTGGTCCGTCATCCCGGCGATAAAATCCCGGACAATTTCAGCAGGACGGTGCGCTGACATGTAGTCTTGGGCCATATCGGCAATAAAATTGCGGTAAACAGGTGATTGTTTGTTGCCGGCTTCAATATCATTGAAAAACCGCTCAAACAAATGGTCAAATAAACTTTCAATTTTGGGTGTGTCCTGCTTGATGGCCGGATTTGAATAGATCGCCTTGTAGTTAAACTGCTTCAGCTGCTGCAGAGCCCCGGAGATCTCCGGGCTGAAGGCCACGGCCTCCTGCTCGTAGCTGGTGCGGATCACATCCGTGACCAGGGTATAGACAATCGTGCCGTTGGTATCGCCCAGGTGCTGCACACAGTCCGCCGGCAGGTCCGTACGCTGGATCAGGCCCAGACGGATGGCGTCTTCAATGTCTCTGCCGATATAGCTGATGGTGTCGGAAAAACGCACCACGCATCCCTCCAGTGTCATGGGCACCAGATCAACCGGCCGGCCGGATTTTTTTTCGTTGAGTTCCGCCTGATGGTCTTCAAAGGTTTTGCCCTGCACAGGCGCCAGGTGCCGGTTGTGAACCTCTCCGTCATGGCACAAAATGCCGTCTAACGTCTGGAGGCAGAGATTCCAGCCCCGGCCCTTTCGCTCGACTTTTTCCAGGAACTGAACGCTTTGCACATTGTGATGATACGGCCCGATGCCAGCGGCCTGGCACAAGTTTGAAAGGAACCGCTCACCGTCATGGCCAAAGGGCGGATGACCGATATCATGGCCGATGGCAATGGCTTCGATCAAATCCTCGTTTAATCCCAAAAACCGGCCGATGGTCCGCGCCACCCTGGAAACCAACTGCACATGGAGCATGCGGTGGGTGATATGATCATTGCGAATCAGGTAAAACACCTGGGTTTTATCAATATACCGGCTGTACGCCAAAGAATGCAGGATACGGTCCACATCCACGGCAAAGGGCTGCCGGTAATCTGTTGCCAAACGCTTTTCCGGCCGCCTGCGAAAGGCCCGGGCGCTTTTGGCCGCCCCGGGCGAAAGACTTTGCTGTTCCCGGTCATCGAGCATCGCTGTCAACTCATGCAGGGCGGGAAGCTCAGATCTCTGCATTGGCGATCTTTTCCTCCATGATGCTGTAATAATCCATGCCGGCTGCGGCAAAGCCGGCTTTGCCGTATTTCATGTTGGCTTCAAGAATGTATAACCTGTTGCCTGTCATGCAAATGTCAATGCCCACATCATCCCACCCGCAGCAGCGGGCCGTATGCAGGGCCAGATCAAGGACGGATTCAGGCACGGGATCCAGGCTGATTTTGCCGCCGCAGCCCAAATTTGTCCGAAATTCTCCCTGCGCGGCAATGCGCCAGTAGGCATGGGCAATTTTATTGCCGATGACCACCACCCGGATATCCCGGTCAATGGGCAGATATTCCTGGATATAAGCGGTATTGGTCTGATCGCAGTAAGCATCCAGGTCATCGCGGCCGGCAATCATAAAAACGCCCCGGCCCAGGGCCGAACCCCGGGCAATTTTGCCCACAAAGGGAAACCGGAAGTGCGACAGGATCTTTTCCGGCAGGCGCCTGCCATAAAAGGTGCGGGTTCTGGGCCGGGGCAGATCAAGGATTTCAAACAGGGCGCTTTGCTTGATCTTGTCCTGAACAAACCGGTAAGTATGCACGCTCGGAAAAATCGGTTTTCCGGCAGCTGCCAGCAAATCGGCATAAAAAGTGGAAGGGTAATATATTTTCGGCGCATCCCGGATCAATTCCGCCTCATCCGGAGGATAATCGGAAAAATTGGGCCGCACCCCCAGGCAGGTCACGTTGGAACAAGACCGCAGGTGCAGTTCAAGGCAGACGGCCTTTGACGGACAAGCCGTGGATCGAACACTTTCCTGCTTCAAGGCGCTGTATCCGTGTTGCCGGGCAGTTCCGGGGAAAAGGCCCGGGCTGGTACGGCTGCATCGGCCCAGCAGCGCTCCACGCTCACCGACAGGCGATGGCCCTCTGCATCCGAAATCTGCAGTTCAGAGGGCATATTTCGTTCATCTGCAGACCGCACCGCAAGGATCTCCGCCCGATAGGCAGTCCCCTGCCAGGTAAACATTTCCACTTCCCGGACACGGATGGGGTCGGTGGAAAACCGGATGTGCTGTACGGTTCCGGAAAACCGTTTTTTGAGCACCAGCATGGGATCCCCGCAAAGCGTTCGATAGGCGGCAACACTATCATGATCCGCTATGGGCACACCGCCGCCGAGCAGCAGTGCAAGATCATCCACATCAATATCCACCCCGGCAAGCCGTCCCAGACTTCGCCGGCCGGTGTCCCTGCGCCGGAGTTCCCCGCCTTCCGGAAAATGAAAGGAGCACAGCTCCGGGCCGCAGATAATCTTGCCAAAGGGCTGGCCGGCAAGGCCCATGGCTTCCACCCGGAAACGCCCCCCCGGCGCGCCAAGCCACGCCGCACGGACAGACCATGATCCGCTGTCATCGTCCACTCCGATACGGCCGATGGCCTTATAGGGGGTCATTGCCTCATTTGCTTTCCGGATGCAGGCAAGAAGGGATTCGGCTTTTCCCGCATCCATCCGGGAAACGGCAGACGGCGGCGGTTTTTCCACAGAAGCGCAGGCCGCTGTGAGCAGAATCAAAAACAGCACAATCAGGCGGCCCTTCAAGGTGACACCTCCTGCCGGAGTGCATCCATTTTTTCCTTTACGATATCCGCATGGTCAGACCCGTTTTCCAGGGCCTTTTTGTAATATTCCAGGGCCCGGCCGGGCTGATCGGTTTTGCGGTAGACGTCGCCCAGATGCTCAAAGAGAATGGGATCATCGCCGATTTTTTCAACCGCTTTTTCCAGGTACTTGCGGGCCTTTTGATAATCGCCCTGCCGGTAATGCACCCATCCCATGGAATCCAGGATGTGGCCGCTTTCCGGCTCCTGTTCCAGGGCCCGGCGGATCAGGGACTCGGCCTCATCAAGATGGATATTTTGATCGGCATAGGTGTATCCGAGATAGTTCAGGGCGTCTGCGTTTTCCGGGTCCTTTTCGATGACTTGTTTCATTTTTTCAATTGCAGCGTCAACATCGCCCATCTTTTCGTAGAGAACCCCGAGTTCATAGAGCAGTTCAGTGCTTCCGGGATTAATGGAAAGCCCCTGCTGCAAAAGCGATTCAGCCTGCCGGTAATGCTCCTGTTCCTGATAAAATGCACTCAGATACGGAATCAGAGCCGCCTTTCCGAAGCTGTCGCTTTTTTCCATGGCGGCTTCAAGCAGCCGGACAGCTTGTCCGGTTTTGGACTCCCGGTTGTAAATAATGGCCTGGTGAATCATGGCATCAATGTAAAAATCGCTGTCAGAGGCCACCTGCTGAAAATGGTCCATAGCAGGTCCTGTTTTCTCCGAGAGGTAAAGGGCTGCGCCGGCCAGATAATGCAGAGCGGAGTTCTGCCGGTCATGTTCCAAAACACCTGACAGCGCGATTATGGCATCATCGTATTGCTGCCGGCCCAGCATCCCGGTAACAGCCTTGATCACATCTGAATCAGGCCCGGCCCGTCCGGCAAGATCCTCCCAGATTGCCCGGGCCTTATCCGTCCGGCCCTGTTTTTTGTAAAAAACTCCGAGTTCAAGGGCGGCTGCGGCATTGCGCGGGTCGCGTTCAAGGATGGCCTGGTACTGGTAAACCGCCTTGGCGTCTCTGCCCTGGTGCCTGTAAATATCAATGAGTGCGGCACGCGGTTCCATTAAATCCGGCTCAATGGAGAGGCTCCGCTGGTAAGCGTCTGCTGCATCCCCGAGCCGGCCCAGTTCTTTGCAGGCCTTGCCCAGATAATAAAACCCCATATAATTTCCCGGGAACCGCTCCACAAAATCCGTCATCAATTCTGCAGCCCGGTTGAACTGCTCCTGCTGCAGATAAAGCCGGGCCAGAATCAGGGCAATGTTTTCCCGTTCCGGCGCATTTTCGACAACCTTTTCATAAGCCTGCCGGGCTGCATCCAGCTCTCCGGCACTCTGCCAGAGGGAACCGGCAACGATCAGGGACTCTGTGTTGTCCGGATCCTGACCCAGGGCTTCCTGGATCATTTCCAGGGCTTTATCCTTCCTGCCCTGCTTGATGTAGAGCATGGCAAGCTCTTTTTTGACAACCACCTGATCCGGAACCTTGTCAACAGCCTCTTTCATAAAGGCCACAGCCTCTTCCAACCGGCCGGAGCGGGCAGCCAGCTGCGCCCGTAAAAAATCATAATAATGGCTGACCGGCCGCTGCTGCCCGGCAGCAGGCAAAGTAATGTCAGAAGGGGGTTGAGCAGCCGGTACCGAAGGCCCGGGGTGGTGATCCCTGCCCGTGCACCCGGCAGTGAGGACAGCAGCTATAACCATTAACCATCCGAACCGAACAAATGCGGGGATCCTGAGGCGTGGTAAAGGGCTTGAATCCATGGGCTTTTCACTTGTTGTGGCGCCTGAAAGCCGCATGATGCTAATCGTTTTCCTCGGGATGTTCATAGGCGGCGAAGTCCGGAATCTCTTTTTCGAAAAAAACCCGCATTTTCTTGACAATATTTTTTTCCAGCTGCCGCACCCGCTCCCGGGAGATCTGGTACTTGTCCCCGATGTCCTGAAGGGTGTCGGGCGTATCGGTGAATATGCGCCGCTGAAAAATATCCAGCTCCCGCTCTGAAAGCTGCTTTTTAAAATCCCCGAGCTTTTCGCGCAGCAGGGATTCGACTTCCTTGCGGGCCACCTGGGATTCAATGGACTCGGTATCTGAACTGAAAAAATCGCCCCGCTCGGTGTCCGAATCATCCTTTAAAGGCTCATCCAAAGACACATCCCAGCCGTCAAGACGCAGATCCATGTCCCGCACTTCCTGCTCGGAGACGCCCAGCCGGCTGGAAAGCAGCTTTGTCTCCGGGGCAAAACCCTGCTCCACAAGTTTCTGTTTTTCCTTTTTAAGCTTAAAAAACAGCTTCCGCTGACCCTGGGTGGTGCCGATTTTGACCAGGCGCCAGTTGTCCATGATGAATTTCAGAATATAGGCCTTGATCCAGAAAGCTGCGTAATAGGAAAACTTGACGTTCTTGTAAGGATCAAACTTCTGCACCGCATGCATCAGGCCGATATTGCCCTCCTGGATCAAATCCATCAAATTCTGCATCCACGTGCGCTGAAACTCCATGGCAATCTTGACCACCAGCCGAAGATTGGATGTGGCCAGTATATAAGCCGCATCCGGATCCCCTTCCTCCTGCAGGCGCCGGCCGAGTTCGACCTCCTGTTCCCGGGTCAGCAAAGGATAACGGCTGATCTCGGAGAGATACCGCTGGAGCGGGTCATAGGGGACCAACTGGCCCTGCTCTCCGGGCAAAGACACGGCCTGTTTCAGCTTCCGGGTGGTTGCCGAATCGCTGCTGCCGTCCGTGTCGCCGTCGGACCGGCCATTTTCCGGATTTTCAATATGATCGGTTGGCTTCTGCTTGCTCATAACCTTTGGGCTGTCATCGGATTTTTTCACCTGGCATCGGTGAGTGCAACAATCGCGGTTTTTGCCATAAAAAACCTATAATAAGTTTTTTCCCGCAAGATCTCAACCTTATTGAATCGCTCAGTTCAGATAAAGCGATTTTGCCGCTGCGGCAGAAGTGGCCTTTTTATAATGGACAAAAGCATTTTCTAATGGTAAAAAAAATTTTTTCCATTCTCAAGGATTTTACCTGTCAACCAGCGAAGATCCAGGTATGCGCGCCTGTAGCTCAGCCGGACAGAGCAACGGACTTCTAATCCGTAGGCCGCAGGTTCGAATCCTGCCAGGCGCGCCAATCGGGTTTTCTCCAAACCTCGCTGCCGCAGCGTCTGCGCCCGGAACAAAAAGGGGCGATGCACCGGCTGTCATGCTTATATTTCAGGAAGCATTGCGCGCGTGGATTAGGGTCCAGTATCCCAGCAGGTTCACAGGGCAGGTCTCCACAACCTGGAGCGGATTCTGCGCAAGAAACGCCTCCAGTGAAAAACGGGGACGAAATCCAAGCAGGCCTTTGAAAGGCAGCATAACCGTTTCCACCATCCTCGGAATCAGATGCGGGTTGCTGAAATGGTTGACCACGAAAATATCACCCCCGGGCTTGCACACCCGCCGGATTTCCTCCATCATTTTTTCGGGCTCGGGCACCACGGTCACCACGTACATGACAGCCACCTTATCAAAGCTATTGTCAGCAAAACTCATGCTCTGGGCGTCCATCAGAGACAAACTCCGGCTGCCGTTTCCGTTTGTATAATTTCTGGCATGCCAAAGCATGTGCGGTGAAATGTCAATTCCCACAACCGAAACCTCTTTGGGATAAAGCGGCAAAGAAAGCCCGGTACCCACACCCACTTCCAGAATCCGCTGGCCCGGGGCAAAACCCATTTTCCCGATCAGCGCCCGGCGGCCGTGCTCAAAAACTTTCCCAAAAATCCGGTCATAACTTCCGGCATAGCGCTTATATGCCTTTATAATCGCCTGATCATCCATTGTTTGACTCCAGGGTGCGTTCTTTTCCGGCAGCGTTGCGCCAGGCTGCCACATTTGACAAATAAAACAAATTCATTTATTTAACTTTGAGTATAAACATTATTTTACTATCAAAGATCCGCCCGGTTTGAAAGCGTTTTCTGCTTTCGTCCCCTTTCACCCGCTTGCATATGGAGGCTGACATGTCATATGAAACCATTGAGGTAAATGTTGCCGAGGCCATCGCCACCATCACCATCAACCGTCCCAAAGCCTTAAACGCACTCAACCAACAGGTAATTGCTGAAATGCACGCAGCCGTTGATGAAATCGCGGCAAACGAGAATATCCGTGCGCTTCTGATCACCGGCGCCGGGGACAAAGCCTTTGTGGCCGGTGCCGACATCAGCGAACTGGCCAAACTCAATCCGGTCAGTGCAAAGCATTTTGCCTCCCGCGGCCATGAACTCATGTTTAAAATTGAAGCCCTGCCCATTGCAGTGATAGCCGTGGTAAACGGTTTTGCATTGGGCGGCGGCCTGGAACTGGCCCTTTCCTGCGATTTCATTTATGCCGCGGACAACGCCAAAGTGGGACAGCCGGAAATCAATCTGGGCATTATCCCGGGATTCGGGGGTACCCAGCGCCTCGCCCGCATTGTGGGCAGGAATCTGGCACGGGAAATGATTCTCACGGGCATGATGCTCTCAGCTGAAGAGGCTGAGAAAAAAGGCATTGTCAACCGGGTGGTACCGGCTGCCGAACTCATGGAAGCCGCAGGGAAAACAGCCAAAACCATTGCCCGAAAAGGGCGTGTGTCGGTCCAGGCGACCAAGCAGACCATCGCAAACGGTATGGATGCGGACCTGGAGACCGGCTGTAAAATCGAAATCAACGCCTTTGCATTGTGCATGGCCAGCGAAGATGCAAAGGAGGGCACCAGCGCATTTCTGGAAAAACGCAAGCCTGAATTTAAGGGCAAATTAAACCAGTAACGGTTTTTTCTTGACAGATCCGGCCGGGGCTGTTTAATGTACGGGCATCTGTTTTTTACGGTGCCATCACATTTGTTTCAAAATTTTACAAGGTCTGCCAACGCATGAGACAAGCATCTGAGAATGCCGGTTTCGGGAACTTTTTTTTCTTTAAAAAGTCTTCCCATGGATCGGCGCAGTAAAAAAGCCAACCGATATACGCAAACAAGGCCATGGGGAGACGCAAGCAGGCAACCCATGGCCTTTTTTCATGCCAAAAGGCTGTGGGTTGCCCCGCAGCCTTTTTTTATGAGAAACCCCCCGGCCCGGGCCAGACAGCAGTTGATGGCATCGTAAAAAGTCTGATTTCAGATGGTGCCGTAAAAAGTTTAAGATCAAGGCTTGCGCAATTTCGAAGAATGCAGCGTACTTATCCGTACGTGAAATTCTTCAGAAATTGCGCATAACGCAGATATTGGACTTTTACGGCGCCATCAGCAGTTGTATGAAGAATCACACCACGCGCAAGGAGGACAACGATGATATACGACATCGAGTATGAAACCATGCCCCGGGAAGCCCTGGAATCCATCCAGCTGCGGCGGCTGCAGGCAACAGTTTCCCGGGTGTATGCAACAGTTCCGCATTACAGGAAAAAATTTGACCAGGCCGGGCTGAAGCCCGGTGACATCCAGCAAATAGAAGACCTGCAGCGGCTGCCTTTCACCATTAAACAGGATTTGCGGGATAATTATCCCTTTGGCATGTTTGCCGTTCCCATGGACAACGTGGTACGCATTCACGCATCCTCGGGCACCACTGGAAAACCCACGGTTGTGGGCTACACTTCCCGGGATATCAACACCTGGGCCGAACTCATGGCCCGAGCCCTTTCCGCAGGCGGGGCCACCCGGGGGGATATCATCCACAACGCCTACGGATATGGTTTGTTTACAGGCGGTCTGGGCGTACACTACGGGGCTGAAAAGCTCGGAGCATCTGTCATACCGGTCTCCGGAGGCAACACCAAGCGGCAGGTGGTTATAATGCGGGACTTTGCTCCCACCATTCTTACGGCCACCCCCTCCTACTCCCTGCACCTGGCCGAGGCGGCCGAGGACATGGGGGTATCATTTAAGGATCTGAGCTTTAAGTTCGGCATTTTCGGCGCCGAGCCCTGGTCCGAGAACATGCGAAAGGAAATCGAGGAAAAGCTCAACCTTTCGGCCGTGGATATCTACGGGTTAAGCGAAGTGCTCGGCCCCGGGGTTTCCATAGAATGCCACGAGGCCAAAAACGGCCTGCACATCGCAGAAGATCATTTTATTGCCGAAATCATTGATCCGGTCACCGAAGAAGTGCTGCCTTACGGAGAAACCGGCGAACTGGTGCTGACCTCCATCACCAAGGAGGCCTTTCCGGTCATCCGCTACCGCACACGGGACATTACCCGTTTGAATCCCGAGCCCTGCATTTGCGGGCGCACCATGATCCGGATGGACAAAATCAGCGGCAGAACCGATGACATGCTCATTATCCGGGGTGTAAACGTATTTCCCTCTCAGATCGAAAGCGTGCTCATGGAAATCGATGGCGTGGAGCCCCATTACCAGATGGAAGTGGATCGCAAAGACAACCTGGACACCGTCACGGTCCGGGTGGAAGTCAGCCAGCAGATGTTTTCCGACGAGGTCAAGGAACTCCAGCGCTTTGAACAGCGCATTGAAAACGATATCAAGGAACTGCTGGGCATATCCGTGGATGTCAAGCTCGCAGAACCCAAAAGCATTGCCCGAAGCGAGGGCAAGGCCGCAAGGGTCATTGACAGACGAAAGATTTAACATCCACCCCAAATGCAGAATAAGGAGAGATCCATGCAAGCCGAACAGATTTCGATTTTCCTGGAAAACAAAGCCGGCCGCCTCTCTGATGTGACCGGGATTCTCTGGCAGAATCAGGTCAACATCCGGGCCCTTGCCGTGGCTGACACAACCGATTTCGGAGTGCTGCGCCTGATTGTCGACGACAATGCCAAAGCCGAGCAGGTTCTGAAAAATGCCGGATTCACGGTGCGCAAAACCAAGGTGGTGGCCGTGGAGGTTGCAGACCAGCCCGGCGGACTCCACAGCATCCTGGAAATGCTCTACAAAGCCGGCATCAACGTGGAATACATGTATGCCTTTGTCCGCCAGAGCGGGGACAATGCCGTGATGATCTTCCGGTTTGACCAGCCGGAACAGGCCATTGACGTACTTTCCCAAAACGGGGTGACCATTGTGGAAGGCGCGCGGCTCTATACCATGTAGCCGGCAGCCTGTGCGCCCCTCAGACCATTTCACAGGAAAGGAATCCTATCATGCGCTTTATCAGAAAATGCCGTCTTGTTTTGCAAGCTGCAGCTTTGCTGTGCGCGGTTGTCTTTGCAGCCAATCCCGCTGCCGGCGCCGATTCCGGGAAAAACCCGATGAAAATCGGCGGCATATTTTCCGTTACCGGACCTGCCTCCTTTCTCGGTGATCCCGAGAAAAAATCCATGGAACTGGCCATTGAAGAAATCAATGCTGCAGGCGGCGTTGACGGCCGGATGCTGGAAGCCGTCATCTATGACACCGAGGGAGATCCGTCAAAAGCCGTGATGGCAGCCGGTAAACTCATCAACAAGGACCAGGTCACGGCGATCGTTGGTCCCAGCAGAACCCCCACAACACTGGCCGTAGTGCCAATGGTTGAGCGGGCGGGCCTTCCTTTTGTCAGCTGTGCGGCCGGCAACAAAATCGTCGAACCCATAAAGCCCTGGGTTTTTAAAACCGCCCAGAGCGACATTCAGGCCGTGGCGTCCATCTATGCCCACCTTGAAAAACAGGGCATTGACAGGATCGGCACTCTCACCGTGGCCAATTCATTTGGGGAAAGCGGCAGGGAACAATTAATAGAGCAGGCAGGGGATTTCGGCATCACTGTGGTGCGCAGCGAAAGCTTTGGCGCCGGGGATACGGACATGACCTCCCAGCTCACCAAGATCCGTCAGGAAAAACCCGGGGCCATCATCTGCTGGGGAACCAATCCGGGGCCGGCGGTTGTGGCCAAAAACGTCGAGCAGCTCGGCCTTGACATTCCCCTCTACCAGAGCCACGGCGTGGCATCCCCGAAATTCATCGAGCTGGCCGGAGATTCGGCCGAAGGCATACTGCTGCCAACCGGAAAGATCCTCGTGGCCGATCTGCTGCCGGATGATGATCCCCAAAAACAGGTGCTGACCGATTACATTGACGCCTATGAAAACAAGTATGACGAAACGGTTTCCGGATTCGGGGGATATGCCTATGATGCGGTTTATCTGCTGGCCCGTGCCATGGCGGGCACCGGCGGGGACAAAGCAAAAATCCGGGAAAACCTAGAAAATATCAGGGAGCACGTGGGCATCAGCGGGGTATTTTCCTTCAGCCAAACCGATCACAACGGCCTGGACCCGTCAGCCTTTGTAATGGTGCGCATCACCGACGGCAAGTGGCAGCTGGTGAAATAACCCGCCAATCCGGGAAAAAGCCCATGCAGGAACTTTTGCAATACCTGTTTTCAGGCATGACCAACGGGGCTGTGTACGCAGTGATTGCCCTGGGGTTTTCCATGCTCTACAGTTCCACGGACCTGATTAATTTCGCACACGGGGAATTTGTCATGCTCGGCGCCCTGTGCATGGTCAGCCTGACAGCAGGTGCGGGGCTCGCCCTGGTGCCCGCGTTTTTTGTCACCGTTGCGGCAGTCGCCGCAGCAGGGATGCTTTTTGAACGGCTGGCCATCCGGCCGGTTCGGCATCCCGAACCCATTGTACTGATTATCATTACCGTGGGGGCCTCAATATTTCTGCGGGGCACGGGCATGCTTATCTGGGGAAAGGATGCCCACAGCATGCCGCCATTTCTCGACATTGCCCCCATTGACATCGCAGGCGCCCGCCTGCTGGCCCAAAGCGTCTGGATTCTTGTGATTGTCACCGCGCTTGCCGCCGGCCTGCACCTGTTTTACAAAAAAACACTCACCGGAAAAGCCATGACCGCATGTGCGGTAAATAAAAAAGGGGCATGGATCGTCGGAATCCCGTTTAAATGGATGGTGCTGCTGGCATTCGGCCTGTCCACCGGCCTGGGGGCCGTGGCCGGGGCCAGCATCGCACCGATTACCATGTCGAGCTACGACATGGGCACCATCCTGGGGCTAAAAGGGTTCTGCGGGGCCATGCTCGGCGGCCTGGGCAGCCTGTGGGGGGCGATTTTGGGCGGCTTTTTGCTCGGGATCCTCGAGGCCATGGGTGTGGGATTTGTCTCCTCGGGATTTAAAGATGCAACCGCCTTTCTGCTGCTGTTGCTGGTACTCTATGTCCGGCCCCAGGGTATTTTGGGCACAGCCGAGATCAAACGGTTTTAACATGGACGATAAATATCTGCCCGCAATCTATACAGCCTTTGCCCTTGGCATCGCTTTTCTGGGATGGCGCATTGACAATGCCTATTATCTGCAGCTGCTGATCTTCATCGGGTTAAACACCTTGCTGGCCCTTTCTCTGAACATGCTCATGGGCTATGCCGGCCAGATATCCCTGGGACATGCGGCCTTTTACGGCATTGGCGCGTATGTGACCGCGATACTGACCACCACTTACCAGGTGCCGCCCCTGCTCGCCCTTCCGGCCGCTGTTGGTGCGGCCATGGTGATCGCCTGGATCGTTGGCATGCCCACGCTTCGGCTTTCCGGTTATTACCTGGGCATGGGGACCCTGGGATTTGGCATGATCGTCCATATTGTGCTTCGGGAATGGGGCAGTCTAACCGGGGGTGCATCCGGATTTGTGGGGATTCCGCCCCTGAAGATCGGTCCTGTCAGCTTTGCCTCCAGCAAATCCTACTTTTTTCTGGTATGGGCGGTGGTGCTGGCAATGATCATCCTTTGCCGGCGCATTATTGATTCCCGGGTGGGCCGGGCCCTTTGTGCGATCCATGACGGGGAAAAGGCCGCGGCCGCCGTGGGCGTCAACACCCGGCGCTTAAAGCTCCAGGTATTTGTTTTAAGTGCGGGAATTGCCGCTCTGGCCGGATTTCTCTACGCCCACCTGATATTTTTTATCAGCCCGGGCAGCTTTGGTTTCATGGCCTCCATCAAAATTGTGACCATGGTGGTCATCGGCGGGATGGCCAGCATCTGGGGAGCCCTTTTCGGCGCATCGCTTCTCACCCTTTTGCCGGAATGGCTTCATGCCTTTTCGGAATTCGAGATGGTGATATACGGCCTGATCCTCATGGTCGTGATGATTTTCATGCCCCGGGGGCTGACTCGGGGACTGGTGGATATTTATGAGCGGTACCGCAAAACCCATGACCGGCAATGACCCCATTCTGGAGATCCGGGACGTGGACAAGGCCTTTGGCGGGGTCCAGGCCCTGGACCGGATCGGATTTGCCCTGGAAAAAGCCTCGATCACCGGATTGATCGGCCCCAACGGCGCGGGCAAGACCACTTTGTTCAATGTGATAACGGGAATATTGGCCCCGGATGCCGGCGACATCCGCTTTGCCGGCCAATCCATTGAAAATCTGGAAGTCCACCAGCGGGTTGCCCTTGGCATTGCCCGCACATTCCAGAACGTGGAGCTTTTCGAAAGCATGACCGCGCTGGAAAACATTCTGGTGGGCCTCTATACCCGGACCCGGGCGGGTATGATCCAAAGCATGCTGCGCCTGCCCCGCACCCGGCAGGAGGAAGCCCGTGCCCGGGACCAGGCCATGGAACTTTTAAATTTTGTAGGGCTCCGGGATTACGCCGGCCGTAAAAGCGGGGATTTGCCCTTTGGGTGGCAGCGAATGCTGGAAGTGGCCCGGGCCATGGCAGCACAACCGCGTTTGCTGCTGCTCGATGAACCGGCAGCCGGATTAAACATGTCAGAAACCGGCCATCTCGGAGAACTGATCAAAGAAATCCGCAGCCAGGGCATCACGATTCTGCTGGTGGAGCATGACATGAGCCTGACCATGTCCATCTCCGATCTGATCGTGGTGCTGGACCAGGGCAGAAAAATCGCCGAAGGCCCTCCGAGAGCGGTTCAGGAGGACGAGGCGGTCATGGCGGCCTACCTGGGCAAAAAAGCAAACCCGACAAACGATTGACAACTTCCTTATGCTGCGCATTCGCAATCTCAAATGTTTCTACAGCCGAATCATGGCGGTCAAGGGTGTGAGCCTGTCGGTGAACCCCGGGGAAATCATCTGCCTGATCGGCGCCAATGGCGCAGGCAAAACCACGCTGCTTTCAGCCGTGTGCGGCCTGCTGGCCGACTGGAGCGGACAGATTGATTTTGAAAAAAAAAGCATAAAAGGCCTGGAGCCCCCGGCCATTGTGCGCGCCGGCATCAGCCTGGTGCCGGAGGGACGGCAGATTTTTGCACCACTTTCCGTGTTCGACAATTTAAGACTCGGTGCCTATACCATGTACAAGAAAAAGGCCCATGCAGCGGTACAACAGGACCTGGAATCGGTCATGGAATTGTTTCCGATTCTGCGGCAGCGGCAGCGGCAGCCGGCAGGCACCCTTTCGGGCGGAGAGCAGCAGATGCTGGCCATTGCAAGGGCGCTGATGGCCCGGCCCAGGCTACTGCTGCTCGATGAGCCCTCCATGGGACTGGCGCCCATGGTGGTGGAAAAAATCCTGGAAGTTATTTCCCTGCTGCGCTCCCGGGGCCTGACCATCGTTTTGGTGGAGCAAAACGCCCTGGCCGCCCTGGAAGTCTCGGACCGGGGATATGTATTTGAAACCGGGGCCGTGGTGCTCCAGGGCGAGGCCGGTGAACTGCTGGCGGATAAGGATGTCAAACGCGCCTATCTGGGCAAGGATTATGGAGATTTTTACGATGCCGGATGATCCCTTTTTTCAGCTCTCAGCCGAAGAAAAACAACAGGTACAGATAGAGCGGCTGCAAAGCACGTTAAACCGGGCCTGCCGCCATGTGCCCTTTCATGCCAACCGACTCGGCGTACTGGGCATGGAGCCCTCGGACATCTCCGCCCTGGCTGACATTGCCCGCCTGCCCTTTATGGAGCGGGCGGATTTCAGCGAGCATTACCCCTATGATCTGTTTGCCGTGCCCTTGCGAGACATTGTACGGATTCATACAGCCCCGGGCACAACCCGCAATCCCACGGTCAGCGGCTATACAGCACAGGACCTGGACCACTGGCGTCACATTCTGGGCCGGGCTCTTCGCACAGCAGGCATAGGGGCCAATGATATTCTCCAGATTGCCCTGAATCCGGGCCTTGCCAACTGGGGACGGGATTACAAGGACGGGGCCGAAGCCATCGGGGCCAGCGTGATTCCCAACACCCCGCTTTCAGTTGAAAAACAGCTCATGGTGCTGCGCGACTACAAGACCACAGTGCTGATCACCACCCCGGCCATGGCCGGCCACCTGGCCGATTACACGGTGGAAAAAGGTATCGGGCCGGCATCGCTTTCCCTGCACACCCTGGTTTTGTGCGGAGAATTCATTGACCCGGAGTTTCGAAACAGCATTGAAACGGGGCTGCATGTGCGCACATGGCTGCACTACGGATTAAGCGAAATCCCCGGGCCGGCGATTGCCTTTGAATGCAAGGCCCACGATGGACTCCACATCCAGGAGGATCATTTTCTGGCTGAAATCATTGACCCGGAAACCCGGGAAGTGCTTTCACCGGGCAGCGCCGGGGAACTGGTGCTCACCAGCCTGACCACCCGGGCCTTTCCCCTTATCCGTTTTAAAACCGGTGACCGTGCCCGGCTCCTGGAAGATCCCTGCCCGTGCGGCAGCACGCTTATGCGCATGAAATGGGATTCAGAGCGCACAGACGATATCATGAACATCGACGGGGTCAATGTTCACGGCAATCAGACGGGGTTTCACCTTAAAGAAATGATGGGAATGGATCCGCGGCGGGTTTCCTATCGGGTGGTGCATCAACAGGGCCGCAAAGTCCTGGAAGTGCTCATGGAAATGAACGATGCCATATTTTCCGATGAAATCAAGGAACTGGAACAGCTTCTGCGCCGGTCTGAAAACCGGCTCCGGGAAAATCTGGGTGTGCCCGTGACCATCCGCCTGGTGGAATCAAAGGGATAAAAACAAGGGGGCAAAAAATATCCCTGCCCCCCGAAAAATTGGTTTATTCCACGATTTCATGGGATGTAATCACCACTTTCAACCCGTCGGGAAGACCTTCGGGGACCTCAGAGCCGGTCTGGGCGGAGTAAAAGGCCACTTCCTCAAATTCAAATTCTTCCTGTGCACCAGCGGCCAGATAATTGATCACGTCCATTTGATTGGGCATTTTGTCCACGTCACTGACAAACCAGGTGGCGTTGATGATCTGATCGCCGCAGGATTCGCACCTGCCGGTGACTTTCACGTTTTTGACATCCACATCACCGGTGTTGGCAATGGTGCCGCTGGCATCAATCACATAGGAAAGGTCACTGTCTTTTCGGATTGAAAATTCAGAATCCACAATCTCAAGACTGGCCTGTTTTTCCTCCCCGGCGCATCCGAGCAAGCACAATCCTCCCACCAGGATCGACAAAACAATTAACCCAACATATTGCAACCTTGTCCGCATCTTTTCCTCCCTGTCAGCTTCATAAAAATTTTTCCCGACTCACCAGAACAGCTTTTTCCCATGGATAACATACTAAAACAAAATTCTTTCAAATCATCAAGTCCTTTTTATATATCGCCCAAACCGAGTTTTTCCAATTTTGAAACACTCGGTTTGAGTACCCAAAAAGCCCCCTGGGACGTGCTTGTGCGTATACGGTTTTTTCTTGCATTGAAAACAAACAGTGAGTTATTATAAAATCGATTCAGTTTCAAAACACCATTACAATACTTGTCAATACCTGCAACAATTCACCAAAAGAGGTTGGTCATGAAAAAACAACTTACCACTGCGCTGGCATGGATGGCGATTGTCCTGATCTCCTCGGCCGGCAGCGCTGCCGGGGCGAACATGCTTTACAACGGGGGCTTTGAAGGTCCGGTCGAAAATGGGCAGCCCAAGGGCTGGAAGACCACCGTCAACCGGAACACAACAGCTGAAATCAGCCTGGATTCACGGGAGAGACGCAACGGCCAGCAATCCTTAAAAGTTGCCATCACTCCCCCGGGCGGCCGGGTCATCGTGTACCTGGAAGAAGCCGGTGCCGCACCCATAACCCCGGGAGCGGACTATGAGGCCTCCTGCTGGATCAGGACCCAAAACCTGGACTACAACCGTTTCCACGAGGCCCCGGCGTTCCGGCTAAATTTCCGCCCGCAGCGCATCCGGCCCGGCAAGGTTGTAGATCTGATCAACAAGCTGCAGGGTACTTCGGGCTGGGTGCAAATTTCCCAAAAAGCCACGGCACCGGAAAACAGCAGCCGCATTCACCTGGATTTTGTGCTGACAAGCGGAACCGTGTGGATCGATGATGTCTCAGTCCAGCGGGCACAATAGCACCGGGCGGCGATTTACTCCAGCATGTTCCTGCGCATCGCATCAATGACCGCCGGCCGCAGCCCGGCCTTTCCCACCAGGTAATCCACTGCCGTGCCGTATGTATCTGTCAGGTAATCAATCACGCCCTCAATGCATTGCCGGGGCGCAGTCAGGTATGGAAACAGCCTGTCCGGATCAATTCCGGCCCGCTCCATTCTCCGGTAGAGCCGGGGAAGCAGTTCTGCAATATAAATATTGGACAACTGGTGATCGTCAATCACAGTTTCCTCGGCCACGCCCAGGGCCAGCAGAATCAGGGCCGCACAGGTTCCGGTGCGGTCCTTTCCGCCGGTGCAGTGAAATACCACCGGCGCGTGTCTGTTTTCCGCAAGGTCTCGTATCACAGCCGCCCAGCAGTGCGCAAACTGTTCAAGATTGCCGATATAGCCGTTGATCATAAAATCCGGTGTCAGCCAGCTATCTTCTCCGTTTTGCAAAAGCCGGATCGCTTCTGCAAAATCAAAATTGCCGTGGGTGACCGGCAAATGGATATGCGCCATTGCCCCGTGATCCGGCAGCCGGTCCGGGGAACCGGCCATTTCCGTTGTGGTGCGAAAGTCATAGACCCGCTGTATGCCCATCCGGTCCAAAAGCACCAGATCCCGGTCGGTCAGCCTTGACAGGCCGTCCGCCCGAAAGACCCTGCCCCATTTCACCCGGCGGCCATCGGTTGTTTCATAGCCTCCCATGTCCCTGAAATTGACCGCTCCCTCCAAATGGACCCGCCTGGCTGCGGTGATCATGCGATGGCTTCCCGCATATAGCTCGAAATAGTACCGCAGATCCGGGTCCAGGCCACTTACCTGCGCGCAGCCGTCTTTGGAGCGGGCAACCGATTCAAACCTGTCAATGGCTTCCGGGTGCGTGCCCGCATAAACAGATATATCTGCATTTTCAATAGCTTGCCAACATATGCGAACGCTATTGGCATCCAACCGCTGTACCGCGGCATCCAGCAGAATCTTGCCCTGTTTGTTCATATCCGCCCCGCCTGTTTTCCAATCCGCCCGGCCGGCAAAAAAACAGCCGGTTTGTGCCGCATTGTTTGTATGAACCGGTTTTATGACCATAGCCTGCAATAGCCCGGCAGACAAGGACAAAACAACAATGCCGCCGGCAACGGTGGCATGGATTTATCCGCCGGGTTTTGTTATAGATGTGCCATGCAGACGTCAAACACAAACAAAACCATTCCGCCGCCCTTTTTTCGGCCGGATCCCCTTGTGCCCATATTGTTTATCACCCTGATTTTCTTTATGACATTTCTGGCCCGGGTGATGTTTTCGCCCCTGATGCCCAGCATTGAAACGGAAATGCACTTAAGCCATGCCCAGGCCGGTTCCATGTTTTTGATCATGTCCATTGGCTATTTCATTGCCCTGGCCGGCTCTGGATTTATTTCCGCACGGATTTATCACCGTTTCACCATTGTGGCCGCAGCCTGCGGGGCCGGGGTCAGCCTGATTCTGGCCGCTGCTTCTTATCAATACTGGCAGCTGCAGGCTGCCATATTTCTTTTGGGCATGGCAGCCGGTACCTATCTGCCCTCAGGAATCTCCTCGCTGACAAGCATGGTGGATGCCCGAAACTGGGGAAAAGCGGTATCAATCCACGAAATGGCTCCCAACCTGGCTTTTGTGACCGCCCCGGTAATCGCTCAGTTTTTCCTTCTCTATTTCACCTGGCGCAGCATGCCGGCGGCAGTGGGTGCGGCCTGCCTGCTGCTGGGTGCAGGCTTTGCCATTTGGGGAAAAGGCGGGGATTTTCCGGGAAAACCCCCTGGAGCCGAAGCCATCCGGGATCTGGCAGCCACCCGGGCATTCTGGTTCATGGTGCTGTTGTTT
The DNA here is from genome assembly GCF_013761005.1 of Desulfosalsimonas propionicica. Classification (NCBI taxonomy): domain Bacteria; kingdom Pseudomonadati; phylum Thermodesulfobacteriota; class Desulfobacteria; order Desulfobacterales; family Desulfosalsimonadaceae; genus Desulfosalsimonas; species Desulfosalsimonas propionicica. The sequence goes on along the minus strand of NZ_JACDUS010000005.1, from coordinate 43,634 downwards.
GCAGCGGCGGTGAGCAGCACCATGGGACTTTATACCATGCTGCCGCTTTACCTGGTAAAGGAACTTGAGGTTTCTCAAAGTTTTGCCAACTCACTGGTCGCTTTGTCCCGGCTGCCCGGGGTGGCAATGGCCCTGGCTGCAGGCTGGGCCACAGACCGCTTCGGCCCCAGGCGGACCATAACCCTGATGCTGGGACTTACAGGCATGGCCACTATCGGCATCGGGATTTGCAGAGATCCGGGACTGGCCACCGGACTGATTATCGCCCAAGCCGGACTTTCCACTGGATATTTTCCTGCAGGCTTTGCCCTGCTGTCTGCCATTGCCCCTGCCAAACACCGCAACGTGGCTATCTCGCTTGCCATCCCCCTGGCTTTTGTCTACGGCGGCGGCATTGCCCCGGCCATCATCGGTATTACCGGGGATGCCGGATCATTTGCCACAGGCATTGTCCTTGTGGGCATCTTAATCTGTCTTGGTTCCGTGCTGCCGGTTTTTATCAAAAATTAACCGGGCTCCAGGCCGGTTTGGCCGGATTTCCCGGAAACAGTGGAACAAATAGTGCTTGACCTAAAATTTGCTTTTTTTTAGCATAATGCTTTTATTAAAATAGGTTTCAAGCGCTTCCGGCTAACACATCCGGCTGAAGTCATTTTTTTAGCTCAGGCAAATCGGCCAGATCCGTTCAACCACTTTAAGCAAACCATGGGCAGGCAATATGAAGATCAACAAATCCAGACAAATCGTTGAAGACGCGTTAAATCACGCCGGTATCACCATCGGGGGAGACAATCCCTGGGATATCCAAGTGCACAATGAAGAATTTTTCGATCGGGTGATACGCGACGGGGAACTGGGTGTGGGTGAATCCTACATGGACGAATGGTGGGACAGCCCGGCCCTGGACCAGCTTTTCGACCAGGTGTTCCGGGAAAATGTGCAGCAGTATTTCAGGGACAACTGGAAAGCCGCCCTGCACCTGTTAAAAGCCAGGCTGCTGAACCTGCAGAAAGACGAGCGGGCTTACACGGTTGGCAAGCAGCACTATGACGTGGGAAACGAGCTGTACCGGGACATGCTCGATTCGCGAATGGCCTATACATGCGGATACTGGGGCGGCGGTGCCTGCGATCTGGATGCGGCCCAGGAAGCCAAGATGGAACTGATCTGCCGGAAAATCGAACTTGAACCCGGAATGAAGGTTTTGGACCTGGGATGCGGCTGGGGATGCTTTGCAAAGTATGCAGCGGAAAAATACAACGCCGAAGTGACCGGTGTCACGGTCTCCCAGCAGCAGGTGGACCTGGCCAACCAAATGTGTGAAGGACTTCCGGTCAATATTTATCTCGACGACTACAGAAACGCAACAGGCACATATGACCGGGTGGTATCCATCGGGATCATGGAGCACGTGGGCTACAAAAACCACCGGACCTACATGGAAGTGGCTGACCGGTGTTTAAAAGACGACGGTATTGCCCTGATTCACACCATCGGCGGCAATGTCAGCACCACTATCGGCAATCCATGGACCACCACCTATATTTTCCCCAACAGCATGCTGCCTTCCATTGCACAACTGGGCGCGGCCATGGAAGGCATTTTCGTTATGGAGGACTGGCACAACTTCGGCCCGGATTACGACAAGACCCTCATGGCCTGGTATGACAATTTTGAAAAATCATGGCCCAAACACAAAAGCGATTATGACGAGCGCTTTTACCGGATGTGGAAATTCTATCTGCTCAGCTCTGCCGCGGCTTTCCGCTCCAGATCCATTCAGCTGTGGCAGATTGTCATGACCAAGCCCGGCCGGGCCCAGCCCGACTGCCGGCTGACTTAGAAAAGCCATGATTCAGGCAGAAGTCATTATCGTGGGCGGCGGTCCGGCCGGCGCCACCTGCGCCTGGGAATTAAAAAAGCACGGCATAGACGTGCTGATTGTTGACAAGCAGCCGTTTCCCCGGCCCAAGCTATGTGCCGGCTGGATCACGCCCCGGGTCATGGCGGATCTGGAGCTGACCCCGCAGGATTACCCGCACCGGATTCTGACCTATCGCAGCATTGTTTTTCACTTCAAAGGGGTTCCCGTGCCGGTTTCCACCTGCCAGTACTCCATCCGCCGGTTTGAATTTGACGATTTTCTGCTCAAGCGCGCAGACGTCCCCGTATTGACGCACCAGGTTCAAAACATCCGCCAGAGTGGGGGCCAATACATCATTGACGACAAATTCCGCTGCACGTGGCTTGTGGGCGCAGGCGGCACCCACTGTCCTGTTTACAAATCCCTTTTTGCCCGAATCCATCCCCGGAATCCAAAACAATGCATTGCCACCGCGGAAGAGGAGTTTGCCTGGCACTGCAAAGACCGCCAGTGCCGGCTGTGGTTTTTTGACAAGGGCCTTCCGGGATATGCCTGGTATGTGCCTAAGCAAAAGGGCTATCTCAATATCGGCATCGGCGGCAAGCTCAGTGCTCTGAAAAAACGCGGGCAAAACATCAACGCCCATTGGCTGGATTTTGTGGAAAAACTTTCCCGCAAGGGCCTGGTCTGCGGCCGGCGGTTTTCTCCCAGGGGCCACATCTATTATCTTCGGGGAGAGACGAAAAACATCCGCAACAAAAACGCTTTTCTCATCGGCGATGCGGCCGGCCTTGCCACCTGCGACATGGGCGAGGGCATCGGCCCGGCCGTTGAAAGCGGAAAAATTGCCGCCCGGTCCATTGCCGCCGGCCAACCCTTTTGCCTGGCGCCGATTGCCCGCTGGAGTCTGCCCCAGATTCTGGCCGGTCCATGGATCGCCAAAAAAACACACCTTTGATCCGCTGACCGCTTTGAGCTGAAAAAACACTTTCTATTGTTTTTTTTCTGTCCGGACGCAACAGCGCTGGACATTTTCATAAAAACTGTTTAAGTTTTTCAACAGCGTTTATGATATCAAACTGCAATCCATTCCGTTCTGTGTCCGAGGCGGTATGCGGCCGCCGGCACTTATGTGGCAACAATCTGCAAAGGAATTGTCCGCATGGATATGAAACGCAGCTATTACGAGGACGTCCGGCTGTTTTCCTCGGGTGTGACCGTATTTTGGTTTGTGGCGCTCATGGTCTTTCTTTTTTTCTACCCGTTTGTCTTTACAAACTATTACGTGTACATGGCAAACTACATTGCCATCAATATCATTGTTGTGGTGGGCTTAAACCTGCTGGTGGGCTATACCGGCCAGATCTCTCTGGGTCATGCCGGTTTTTACGCCATCGGTGCTTACGCCACCATCACCTTGATGACCGTTGCCCATTTTCCCTTCCTGGCGGCCCTTGTCTGCGCAGGTCTGATTGCCGCCGTGTTCGGCTTTCTGCTGGGGCTTCCGGCCCTGCGGCTGGAAGGGCCCTACCTGGCCATTGCCACCCTGGGATTTGGCCTGACCATTACCACGGTCATCGGCCGGATCGAAATGCTGGGCGGCCGGCAGGGGCTGCATGCCCCGGATCTGGTCATCATGGGCCATCACCTGACATCTGACCGGCAGTTCTATTACCTGGCGGTGACAATTACGGTTCTTCTTGTTCTTCTTGCCCGAAACATCACCAAAACAAAGGTTGGAAGGGCCTTTATCGCCATCCGGGATGCCCATATCGCAGCCGAGACCATGGGGGTCAATTTGGTTTTATACAAAACCATGGCCTTTGCCTTAAGCGCATTTTATGCAGGCGTGGCCGGCGGACTCTACGCCTTTGTGCTGAGATTTATCGAGCCGGAGCTGTTTAACCTGTTTCTGTCCGTGTTTTTTCTCACCATGGCCGTGGCCGGGGGGTTGGGATCGGTCATGGGCCCCATTGCCGGGGCCATTGTGCTCTCATTTCTGGATCTGCAGCTGCGAAACATTCTTTCAATCCCCTATATCGGAGACTGGCTTCGGGATCTTTCGGCCAGCTATTTTTCCCTGACCGGGGTTTCCAACATCCAGTTTGTTATTTTTGGCTCCATTCTCATTGCCATCATGCTCTTTGAGCCCCTGGGACTCTACGGACTCTGGATACGCATGAAAAAATACTGGAAACCATGGCCTTTTTGAAAGGATATTCCGGATGATCGATTTTATTCAAATGACAGTCAGCGGAATCGCCGTAGGAAGCTCTTATGCCCTGATGGCCCTGGGCATGGTATTGATTTACAAGGCCTCTGAGGTGCCCAATTTCGTCCAGGGGGAAATGGCCCTGCTTCCGGTATTTATCGCCTACATGCTGATTTATTCCTATGGCCAGTCCGTGTTTACGGCGTTTTTCGGGGCACTGGCGTTTGCCATGTTTCTGGGGTGCTTTTTGGAGTTTGCAGTTGTCCGAAGGGCCAAAAATCCGAATATACTTGGCCTGATTATCATCACCATCGGCCTGGAAATGGTGCTGCTGGGCTTTGTGTCCTGGAAGTTCGGCGCAGACCAACGGGTCATGCCCTTTCCCATCTCTTCATATTCCAGTATCATGTTCGGCAATGTCTATATCAGCACCCTGGATCTGCTCACCCTGGTGGCGGCCCTTGTGATCATGGTGGCCCTGTTTTTGTTCTTCCGGTTTTCCAAACTTGGCGTGGCCATGAAAGCCACCCAGCAGAATGAAACCGCCGCCCGGCTCATGGGAATCCGTACCAACCGCGTAAAAATGATCACCTGGGGCATTTCAGCCACTGTGGGCACCGTGGCCGGGCTGCTTCTGGCCCCGGTTTTCATGGAGCCTTACATGATGTGGGATCCCTTGCTAAAAGGATTTGCCGCAGCCGTGATCGGCGGAATGACATCTTTGCCCGGGGCCGTGTTCGGGGCTTATATCGTGGGAATAACCGAGCACCTGTTCGGAGGATATGTCTCCATGGAGTACAAGGCGGTGGTGGCCTTTGTTGTTATCGTCATTGTCCTGTGCATAAAGCCGAGCGGCCTTTTTGCCCGGCATTACGTGAAAAAGGTGTAAAAGCCAACAACAAACCGGATTGGAGGGGGAAAAATGAAAAACACATTTTTGGCTGTGATGATGGGTGCATTGCTGATGCTGGGTTTTGTTCCGACCGGGCACGCAGAAGTCGGGGTGACAGACACCGAGATCCATATCGGCCAGTGGTCGCCCCAGACCGGACCGGCGGCTCCCTGGGGGGCCGTAGCCCGGGGCACGGACGCGTATTTCAAATGGATCAATGCAAACGGCGGGATACACGGCAGAAAGCTGATCCACCACTATTTTGACGACGCCTACAACCCGGCCAAGACCATTGCCGGCGTAAAACAGCTCCAGGAACAGACCGGCATGTTTGCCTGGGTCAGCGGGGTGGGCACTGCATGCGGCCTTGCGGTCAAGGACTATCTCATGGAAAGGGGGATTCCATGGGTGGGGCCCTCTGCAGGCTCCAGACACTGGGTGACCCCGCCCCAAAAGCATCTGTTTAACGTCTATCCCCTTTACCTTGGCGATGCCCAGCTGCTGACCGAATATGCCGTCACGGAAATGGACAAAAAGAGAATTGCCGTGGTCTACCAGGAAGACGATTACGGTAAACAGGGACTTGAAGGCGCCCAACACGTGCTTGAGCAGCATAGCATGGAGCTTGCTGCCAAAGTGCCCGTGTCGATTTCAGACACGGACATGCGTCCCCACACCATGAAGCTGCGCCAGGCTGAAGCCGACGCGGTCCTGGTTTTTGTCACACCAGGGCATGTGGCCAGACTTCTGGGCACTGGCAAGGCCATGAACTTTGAACCCCAGTGGATGAGCACCACCACATGCGGCGATTTTCCGCTCATGATCGCCATCACCAAGGGGCTCTACGAGGGCGTGATCACGGCCAGCTTCGGAATGGCGCAGCCCACCGGCAATGTGGGCGGTATCGAACACATCAACAACCCCAACCATGAACTCATGGCCAAATACAAAACCGAGGTCTATGACGCATTTGCCGCCGACGACGAGCGCTGGGGATATACCTTCACCACCGGTATCGGGCTCGCCGAACCCCTGGTGGAAGCCATCCGCCGGGCCGGCCGGGACCTTACCCGGGAAAAGCTGGTGGCGGAACTGGAAAAGATGGAAAATTTTCAGGGACTGATGGGAAGAATTACCTATGGGCCTTATGACCCGGATGATCCGTTGTGCCGGATCGGCCAGCAGGAGATCTTTCTCCAGCAGTGCACGGCAGACGGCGGTTCAAAGATTCTGACCGACTGGCAGACAACCGAGTTTATTCCCATGTCCCAATAAGAAAAGAACCAGATATATGACCTTTTTTGCAGTCAGCGGGCTGACCATGGCCTTTGGCGGGCTAAAGGCCGCAGATGATGTCTCCTTTGAAGTGGCAAAAGGGGAAATTTACGCCATTATCGGGCCCAACGGAGCCGGCAAGACCACTATATTTAACTGCATCAACGGGATTTATCCGCCCACTGAGGGAAAAATCATATTCAGGGACAAAAACATCCGGGGTCTGTCTCCGGACCGGGTGGCCAGGGCCGGAATAGCGCGCACATTTCAAAATATTGAGCTGTTTTCCAACATGAACACCATGGAAAACATCATGCTCGGCCGGCACCTGTTTATGAAAACCGGGCTGTTCAGGGGAGGGCTGATGTGGGGGAAAAAATCCTTTGCCGGCAAAGAGGAAATCCAAAACCGGCGTAAAGTCGAGGAAATCATTGATCTGCTGGAGCTGCAGTCCTTTCGCAACAAAATGGTGGGGGCCCTTCCCTACGGGATTCAGAAAAAAATCGAACTGGGCCGGGCCCTTGCCGCAGAACCCGAACTGCTTTTGCTCGACGAGCCCTGCGCCGGCATGAATGCGGAAGAAAAACAGGACGTGATCTTCTGGATCAAGGACATCCAGGACGAACTTGGCATTACCATTCTTTTGATCGAACATGACATGAACATGGTCATGGATATATCCAACCGGATTCTTGCCATCAACTTCGGCAGAAAAATTACCCAGGGCACCCCGCAGCAGGTGAGCATGCACCCGGAGGTGTTAAAGGCCTATCTGGGCGGGGACGATGAGCCGGATTTGCCGGACCCGGCCCAAAAGGAACACCAACAGGCATAAACCCGACATGATTGCACAAGGAGCCGGACTTTGGGGACTTTGCTCGAAATCAAAAACATCGAGACCTATTATGACCTGATCTATGCCATTCGCGGTGCCTCGCTTTCCGTGGAGGAAGGCAGCATCACCGCCATCCTGGGCAATAACGGGGCGGGAAAAACCACGATTCTTCGTACGGTCATGGGGCTCATCGATGATCAGCCGGACAAGGGCACCATTGAATTTGCAGGCCGGCGGATTGACGGCGCAGACACAGAGAAAATCGTGCGCATGGGCATATCCCTGGTCCCCGAGGGAAGGGAGGTGTTTGAAGAACTCACCATCAGGGAAAACCTCATGATGGGGGCCTATACCCGCAGAGACAAAAAGGCGGTGACCCGGGACCTGGACCGCGTTTTTGCCTATTTTCCCATCCTTGCCGACCGCACCGGACAGTGGGCCGGCACCCTGTCCGGAGGAGAGCAGCAGATGCTGGCCATTGGAAGGGCATTGATGAGCCGGCCCAGGCTGCTTTTCCTTGATGAGCCATCCCTTGGGCTCTCTCCTTTGCTTGTAAAAGAAATATTTGAAATCATAAAAAAAATTAACCAGGAAGGCGTGACCATCCTTTTGGTGGAACAAAACGCGAAAAAGGCCCTGGAGGTATCAAATGAGGCCCTGATTCTGGAAAACGGCCGGTTTGTCATGAAGGGCCAATCCGGAGATCTGATGAAAGATGAAAATGTCCGGGAATTTTACATGGGCGTGCGCTCCACAGAATCGGCCAAGGGCTATCAGCGCTGGAAACGAAAAAAAGTCTGGCGATAACACGGAGGAATCCATTGACTGCATCCACAACCCCTGCTGTTTTCAAACAGACCGTTTCCGACCGAGGGCAGATGGTAGCCATGCGTTTCAAGAAACTGGGCCTGTGGCACGATATCTCCTGGGATCAATATTTTGATGCCGCAAGAAACATCAGCGCGGCCTTAATCGATATGGGCCTTGAAAAAGGCAGCAGTGCGGCCATTATCGGGGACAACTGCCCGGAGTGGGTCATGATCGACATGGGCATCCAGTGCGCAGGCGGCGTGTCCGTGGGGATTTACACCACCAATGCCTGGCAGGAAGTCCAGTACGTGGTGTCCAATTCCGATTCGGTTTTTCTGTTTGTTGAAAACGAGGAACAGCTCGACAAATGGCTGAGTTTCAGAGACACGGTCCCGGATCTAAAAAAAGTCATTGTATGGGATACAAAAGGACTGCGGGAATTTTCAGATCCCATGGTCATGGGCTATGACGAACTTGTGGCCCGCGGCCAGGCCCTCTCCAAAACAGGCGTGGATCAGCGTTCAGAATCACTTACACCCCGGGATCTCTGCGTACTGATCTACACCTCGGGCACCACCGGCCCGCCCAAGGGCGCCATGCTCACCCACGGCAACGTCACCTGGATGGCAGACGCCATTGTGGAACAAAATCCCATGGACAGGCAAGACGAGGTGTTGTCGTTTCTGCCGCTTTGCCATATATTTGAGCGGTTGTTTTCCGTGTTCACACACCTGCGACACGCCTATGTGGTCAATTTCGTGGAAAAGCCCGACACGGTCACAGACAACATGATCGAGGTCTCTCCCACGGTGGGCTATGCCGTGCCCCGGATCTGGGAAAAATACTATTCCGCCATCCAGATCCGCATGTCTGATGCCACCCGGGCAAAACAGCTGGCTTATGCGGCCGCCCTGAAAATCGGCCAAAAGCGGGCCGAGCGAATAATGCATTTTCAAAAAGTGCCCTCCTGGCTGACCCTGGCTTTTGGTCTGGCCCATTTTGCGGTATTTCGCAAACTAAGGGAAAGACTCGGATTTGACCGGATCCGGGTGGCCTATTCCGGGGCCGCCCCAATATCGGCCCGGGTGCTTTTCTTCTATCAATCCATCGGCATCAACCTGGTTGAAGGCTACGGACAGACAGAAGGCACCGGCGTGACCTGCACCTCCCGGGAGGGGCGGGCCAAATTCGGCACCGTTGGCACCCCGGTGCCGGGCACGGAAATCAACATCGCCGAAGACGGGGAAATTCTTGTCAAATCCCCGGGGGTGTTTGCCGGGTATTACAAAAACGAAACCGCCACAGCCGAAACCCTGAAAGACGGCTGGCTTTACTCCGGAGACGTGGGAGAAATCGACAAAGACGGGTATCTGAAAATCACGGACCGGAAAAAAGACATCATCATCACCGCAGGCGGCAAAAACATCTCCCCCCAGTACATTGAAAACATGCTAAAGGCCAGCATCTACATCAATGACGCGGTACTGATCGGCGACCGTCGAAAATTTCTCTCCGCGCTGATCATGATCGACGAGGACAACGTGGTCAAATACGCCCAGGAAAACAAAATCCAGTTTTCCACCTACGGGGATCTGGCCGCACACCCGGAAATCAACAAGCTCATCCAGTCTGAGATCGACCAGGTCAACAAGGGTCTGGCCCGGGTGGAAAACGTCCGCAAGTTCCGCATCCTGCCCAAAAAGCTATACGAGGAAGACGGCGAGGTCACCCCCACCATGAAGGTCAAGCGCAAGTACGTCAACCAGGCATTTGCCGGTATTATTGAAGAGATGTACAAATGATCAGGAGCTGTTGATGCCGGGCCGTTTTTCTGATAAGTCCGTTGTAATTTCGAACAATGAACTGAGAGGCCGGGAAAATGAGCTATCAACGTGTTGTCATAACCCGCTTTGGCGGCCCTGAGGTGCTTGAGACAATCCAGGAGTCTGCCCTGCCCGAACCCGGCCCCGGAGAGGTGCGAATCCGGGCGCTTGCCGCAGGTGCGGCTTTCACGGACGTGATGATCCGCAAAGGCATGTACCCGGAGGTTAAGCAAAAGCCGCCCTTCTCGCCGGGCTATGACATGGTTGGAATCGTGGACAAAACCGGCCCTGGCACAGCCCGTCTTCGCCCGGGCCAGAAAGTGGCCGACTTAACGGTCATTGGGGCTTATTCCGAGTATTTATGCCTTCCCGAAGATCGGCTGACCCCTGTTGCCGACCATCTTGATCCGGCAGAAGCCGTGGGCACAATCCTTTCCTATGTAACGGCTTACCAGCTGCTCCACCGCGTTGCCCGAATGCAGAAAGGCGCCCGGATTCTTGTACACGGAGCCGGCGGTGCCGTGGGCACGGCAATGCTTCAGCTGGGAAAATTATCAGAACTGGAAATCTATGGCACAGCTTCTGCGCCCAAGCATGAACTGGTGTCTTCGCTGGGGGCTACCCCGATTGACTATCAGCGGGACAACTGGCCCCAGCACCTGCGCAGTCTTGCCGGCGGCGGGTTTGACGCGGTCTTTGATCCCATTGGCGGACAAAGCCTGAAGCGATCCTTTGATCTGCTGGATCCCGCCGGCATGCTGGTATGTTACGGGTTCTACAACGCGGTAACAGCCAAAGGCGGAAGCATCCCCCTTGATTTCATGCGCCTGAAACTCTGGAACATGCTTCCCAACGGCCGCCGGACGGCGTTTTACTCCATTGCCGCCATGCGCAAAAAACACCCGAAATGGTTTTCCGCAGACCTGACCCGGCTCCTGGACCTTTTGGCACAGGGGGAAATCAAGCCGCAAATCGCAGCCCGGATGCCCCTTGCAGAGGCAAGGCAGGCCCATGAACACATTGAAGCGGCCCGGCCAAGCGGGAAAATTGTGCTAATCCCCGGATACAAAGAAAACACAAATGAATGACCTGCTGGAGATGGGCAAACAAATCCTGGCAGCACAGCCCTTTAGTGTGCATGTGGGCGCTGAAATCACCGCGTTTAATCAGGGCACGGCCGAACTCACCATTTCTGTCGCCCCGCAGCTGATGCAGCAGCACGGTTTTGTCCACGGGGGGGTGCTCAGTTATGCCGCAGACAACGCCCTGACGTTTGCCGGCGGCAGCGTGCTGGGGCCAAATGTGCTCACCTCGGAGTATAAGATCAATTACCTGAAGCCGGCAAAAGGCGACAAAATCATCTCCCGGGCCACTGTGATACATACGGGCAGGACCCAGGCGGTATGCCGCTGCGAGGTGTTTTCAGATACCCGGGGCGACCGGGTGCTTTGCGCTGTTGCCCAGGGCACCATCACAGCCATGGCCGGCGCATCCGAAAAACAGCAAAAGATCGGGTAAAACCGCCGCCCCCGGAAACCGGCGGCAGCGACTGCCTGTAGCTCCTCTCAATATAATCCCGGCCAGGCGAATGCCCGCCAGCAGGGTTTTCTGCATGGATTTTTCCTCCGGCGCTTCCGTCCCACCAGTCCCATACGCTCCATCATGGGCATGGTGTTTTCAGGCATCATGACTCTGAAATGCATTGAAAAATCTTAAAATTTGGTTATTTTTTTTCAAAATCCGACTGCAGAGAACAAAAAGGAGGCCGAGACATGAAATGCCAGAGTTGCGGAGCTGAAATCAATACAGACCAGGCCATGGAAGCACGGGGGCAGACCGTATGCGAGGACTGCTATATCGACATGGCGGCCAAGCCCAAAACATGTGATCCCTGGGCGGTTTACAGCGCCAAGAATCTGGAAAAAACCGGCACAGGACCGGATCTGACGCAAAACCAGTCTGCCATTGTGGATTATCTCAAAAAAAACGGCCCCACACCCCCGGAAAAACTGGCCGGGGACATGGGCCTGACCATGGATGAGTTTGAACGGGAAATGGCACCGCTGCGGCATATGGAAAAAGTGCGCGCCCAGCTGCAGGAAGGCGAAAAAGTGATCTGCCTTTGGTAAAAAAAATGCTGCCCCAACGGCTGTAAACTGCCGGGGGCAGCCCTGTAAAGCAGGTTTGCACACTTTGGGGTTAGGGATTGGGATAGGCATCGGGATGTTTGCTGACCGCACTGCCCAGCCAGGCAATGACAGCCCCCAGGTGGCGCATGTTTTTCATGCCCTCGGCATCGTCTGCCACATCGCCCTTGTCAAAGCCCATGCCCATATTCCAGTAGGTGGAGCCGGGCACAATCATCTGGGACATCAGAAACATATGATTGATGGTATCAAAAACATGGACCGCCCCGGCCCGCCGGACAGCGGCCACGGCCGCGCCGATCTTGCCGCGCAGCAGGACCCCGTTTGCCTGGGAGACCAGCCCGGCGCGGTCCACAACCGCCTTTAATTCAGCGCTCACATCTGTAAAATACGTGGGCGATCCCATGATCAGGGCGTCTGCCCGGACAATTTTTTCCATAATCTCATTGAACATATCTGTTTCCACGGCGCAGCGCTGGTTTTGATTTTCAAAGCACTTGTAGCAGGCAATGCAGCCGCGGATCTCCCTGCCGCCCGCCCGGACCAGTTCGGTTTCCCACCCGGCCCGGGAAACGGGGGCCAGGACCTCCTTTAACAGATAATCCGTATTGCCGTCTTTTCTCGGGCTTCCGCTGATGGCCAGTGCGTACATGCTACCTCCACAATGTTATCCTTGTTTGGTTTTTGCGCTTTGAAACCGACTTTCTTCCGGTTCAAAGCGCACCTTGCAAACATGCCGGAATGCAGTTACGTTTGCTTTGTTATGGACCAACGCAGAAAAGAGATCCATATATTAATCAAAATAAGACAGACATGCAGGCGGAGCAACGACTTCCTTTCAAATCCGATAAATCCAAGGAGGAATGTATGAGTGCCAAAAAAATTCTAATGCTCGTGGGCGATTTTGTGGAAGATTACGAGGCCATGGTGCCTTATCAGGCACTGCTGATGACGGGCCACCATGTGGACGCGGTCTGTCCCGGCAAAAAATCCGGGGATTCGGTTCGCACCGCCATCCATGACTTTGAAGGCGACCAGACCTACAGCGAAAAGCCCGGGCACAACTTTGCCGTTACAGCGGATTTCGACAGCATCCGGCCCGGAGACTACGATGCGCTGGTCATACCCGGAGGCCGCGCGCCCGAATACATCCGGCTAAACAAAACCGTATTGGAAATGGTCCGTCATTTTGACCAGGCCGGCAAGCCCATTGCCGCCATCTGCCACGGAGCCCAGGTGCTGGCCGCCGCCGGCGCCCTTAAAGGAAGAACCTGCTCGGCCTACCCGGCCGTGGGTCCGGACGTCACCCTTTCCGGCGGGACATATGCGGATATCCCTGTGGATCAGGCCCATGTGGACGGCAACCTGGTCACTGCCCCGGCCTGGCCGGCCCACCCCCAATGGCTGGCAAAATTTCTCGAAGTACTGGGCACAAAAATCCAGACCTGATGCATCAGCCAACAAGAAAAAGGAGCAATAACCCATGGAGCAATTTTCAATAAACGGCCTGGAGCAGTTGATTGCCCGGTTAATGGACCTTGGGGTGGTTTTTGGCATGAAGGTGCTGGCCGCCCTTGCGGTTTTTGTGCTCGGCCGGTGGGTCGCCATTTTTTTGCGCAATTTCCTGGAAAAATCCATGCGGCGCACCAAAGTGGATGAAACCCTGATTACGTTTACCACCAACCTGACCTATATTGCCCTGTTTGCCTTTGTGGTCATCGCCGCCCTGGCCCAGCTGGGCATCCAGACCACCTCGTTTATTGCTCTTCTGGGTGCCGCAGGCCTGGCTATTGGTCTTGCCCTTCAGGGCTCGCTTGCCAATTTTGCCGCAGGCGTTCTCATGATTCTATTCCGGCCGTTTAAGGTGGATGATTACATCGAAGGCGGGGGTACGGCCGGAACCGTCAGGGAGATCCAGATTTTCAACACCATTTTGCTCACCCCGGACAACAAGACGGTGATCGTTCCCAACGCCACCATGACCGGCGATAAAATCGTCAATTATGCCACCCAGGGCACCCGGCGGGTGGACATGGTGTTCGGCATTGCCTATGATTCCGACATTGACAAGGCAAAAGGCATTCTGTGGGATCTGCTGAAAAATGACAGCCGTATTCTGCCGGCGCCCGAACCCGTAATCGCAGTTCTTGAACTGGCCGACAGCAGTGTCAACATCGCCTGCCGGCCGTGGGTGAATGCCGGGGACTACTGGACATTTTATTTTGACATGACAGAAAGCGTCAAAAAACAGTTTGACGCAAACGGCATTTCCATTCCGTTTCCCCAGCGCGACGTACATATGTACCAGCAAAAGGTCGCATAATCCCGGCGGCCGGCAGCAGGGCAAAATTGTATGACAACGCAGCTATTCCCTGCTGCCGGCAGCCAGGTCTTCAAACTCCCGGTCAAATTCACCAATCCGCTGCTCCCAGCTGTATCGCCCCATGTGTGCAGTCAGGGCCCGGCGACAATCATTGTAGGCCCGGGGGCGGCAAAGCATGTCCCCGAGCTTTTTCACAAGGGTGTCAAAGCTGTCATACAAACAAACCGGATGCAGATCTGCTGGTATGATTTCCGGGTAAACCAGCCGGTTTGGCAACAGGGGCAGGCACCCGAAGCGTGCGGCTTCCACCACGGAAATGCCGAAATTTTCCTGGATGGCTGTGCTGACCACCACAGTACCCCGTGCCAGCCATTGCAGATATTGACCCTTGTCATCCACATGCCCGAACTGCCGGATTTTGCCGCCCAGACGGCTGCGCGCAGCACCAAACACCCGGGGAGTCTTATCATATGCTCGGCCGAGCACAGCCACCTCAAAATCCACGCCAGCCCGGGCCACCTGTTCCAGGGCGGCAAAAAACATCTCCGGCTGCTTGTCAAATTCCCAACGGTGGTTCCAGATCACCAGGGGTGGGTCCTGACCCGACGACTGGAAGGCGTGGCTGTCCGGGCAATCTGCCGGAAACCGGCAGCCGGGATAACAAACACCGGATTTGGCCCGGATCTGATCAACCACCCAGGAAGGCCGAAAATCCGGCATCCTGCGCAGCAATTCAGGCACATGATGGAAAAAATCCGTCAAATGCGTCCGGGAGTTAAACAGAACCCGATCCGCAGCCAGGGCAGTGGTGATGTCCGTGAATGCAAAATGCAGGTCCCGGGTTTCGCCCGGGGCCACCGGGTAGGTGAGCTGATTTTCATGGAAATAGACAATGGCCGGGGGGCATCTGCCCCGGCACAGCATGCGGAAGTCGGCCAGGCTCATCAGCGGCGGACAGATCATGGCGTCATAAGCCCCGGGATCAATGATCCGGCGGATAAAATGCAGGGCCGCCCCCCGCATCCGCCATTTCCAGAATCGCTCCGGCATGGTGTGCAGATCAATCCCATGGCGGGAATGCCGGCACAGGCCGTCGGCAAAATCCCGGTGAGAGCCGCCGTAAAAAGGTTCCAGGAAAAGCAGCTTCATGAGGCCCGGGAAAAATCCGGGGGGGAGCTGCTGGCAAAAATCATCTGCCCCTCGTCCACATCCAGATCCCTGGCAATGACACTGCACTTGGCCTTGAGCAGGAAAAATACCGGATAAGGACCCGCGGAAAGGGCCTCATAATTGCCCTGCCCTTTGCTGATTTTCAGCCAGGGCTGCTTCAGCAAGTCCAGAAAATCCGAAGTGCACGTGGACAACACGGTCCCCGGGGCATCGGTGCCGGAGGAAACAATATCGGCCACACGGTCAATGCCTGCGGCAAGCGCATCCTCCATTGTGGCGTCATTGATGATGGGCGCCTGGCGCACCACGTATGTCACCGGCCTGGGCAACTGCTCGATAAGCACCCGGTCAAAAACGCATTCGCCGGCATTGTCCCCGATATACAAAATTCGCTCGGTTTTTTCCAGTTGGGCCAGAAACGCGTCCATGTCAAAGACGGCAAACTCGTTTTCCAGCATCTGATCCACTTCCTTTTCAATGGCATAGGAAGCATTGACCCCGCAGTCAATCACGTTGCCGGCTGCGGCAATCCGGACAGCGGCAGCCAGCGGGTTGGCCGCGGCCGCGGCCATCTGTTTCATAACCGGGTACAGGGCCAGGGCATTGGCCGTGTTTTCCGCCTTGACCTGCTGGTATGGGTCGGCATTGCCCGAAATCTCCCGGATGATTTGGTAAACCGCCCTGCCGGTTTCCGGCGGAGAGCTCTCCATAGGGATTTGCGGGATCAGTTTCGCCACCGCATTGATCACCTGACGCGTTTTCTGGTCATCCAGACCCATAAACCGGCAGGCCCGCAGGGCTTGGTTCAGAAAGCAGGGCATGCATGCAAAATAGGTTTTCATTATATGTGGTCCTTGTTGGGTTGCAAAAAACGACCGGATTTCAAAACCCAATATCAGATTCCGGTTGCGTGCAAGTCTTGTTCTGAAATAACAGAAAGCCGCACCGGGCAAAATCGTTTTTTTTTTGCCAACACCACCCGGCCCGGCGACTTATTGCTTGACCCGCCCCTGGATCTTTTTTAGAAACCCCGGTAGGCATTGCAACGCCTGTCTGTTTTTTCCAGGAGATCCGGATTTGGACCCAAACGCTTCACGAGCACAAAAAAAAGCCCCCAACAGGCCGCTGTGGAACCTGCGCACCAAGGTAATGATTATCTTTCTGGTGCTGGCCCTGGTTCCGCTGATGGTTATCGGCTGGTTTTCCCTGCAGATTACCGAAAAGCTCATTGTAAGCATGGTCATGCGGCAGCTGGAAAACGCGGCAACAGACAAGACGGCTATTCTCGAGCGCTGGCTTGATGAGCGCAAGGCCGACATGGAGGTCATGGCCGGCACCTCCCTGGTGCAATCCATGGATGCAGAACACATCCAGCCCTATCTGGATCTGATCCGCAAAAAATACGGGGTATATAAAAACCTCACCGTGGTGGCCGCAGACGGCCGAATGATTTGCAACAGCGGGACCCGCCCGGTGCAGCCCCCGCCTGAACCGGCGGCTGCGGATACAAGCCTTCGCATATCAAAGATCACATACGCCCCCCGCCAGCATGAATCCTCATTTTATGTGTCCGCCCCGATCTTTTCACCAAACAGTGAAAAAAGGGCCGGCACCATCTACGGACAGGTGGGCACCAAAAAGATTATTTTCTTTATTCTCAACATTTTTCTGGGAGAAACCGGGGAATGCTACCTGGTCAATGAAGACGGGCAGTTTCTGGCCCACAAGGAACCCCGCCGGATTCTATCGGAAAACATTTCCCAGTCAGAGAGTTTCAAAAACATCTTTGAAAAAAGGGACAGGGAAAAAGCCTACCTGGACTACCGGGGCATTGAGGTGCTGGGCACTTCCATGAACGTTTCGGGCACAGACTGGTATATTGTGGTGGAACAGGACAGAAAGGAAGCCTTTGAAAGCGCCAGCACCCTGAAATCCATCATCTATCTGACGGTCTTTTTATGCATCGGCTCGGCCCTGGCCCTCACCTGGATGATCTCCTTTCACATCGTGGGACCGATCCGGCGCCTGAGCCGGTATGCTGATATGATCGCCGATTCCAAAACCGACCAGCCCATTGTGAAAACCGCCCGCAAGGACGAAATCGGGATGCTCTACCGGGCCTTTGAACACATGTATGCCAAGGTTCAGCAGCGGCAGCATCATCTCCGGGAAAAAGTGGGTTTAAAAGATGCCCAGCTCAGGGAAACCGATATCATGCTGGAAAAAACCCGGCAAATGGCAGAACGCTCGGAAAAATTTGCCGCCATGGGGCGCATGGGCGCGGCTGTTGCCCATGAGATCCGCACCCCCCTGACATCGCTGAAGCTGTATCTGGAATCCGCCCAGGAGCAGATCGCCAACAGCGCGGAAGACCAGGAGGATTTCCGGATCGCAATGAAACAGGTCAACAGGATTGAATCTTCTGTCAACCGGTTCCTCGATTTTGTCAAGCCCGAGGAACTGGTCTTTTCCGTAATTGATGTCTCCGTGCTCATCGAAGATGTGCTATACATGATCCGCCCCCTGGCCAACCGCCAGGAATGCAGCCTTAAAACCAGCATACAGGATCATCTTCCCGCGGTTTTCGGGGACAGAAAACTGCTGGCCGAGGCCCTGGTCAACCTCATGGTCAATTGCCTGGAGGCCATGGAAAACCACGGCACCCTGAGCGTATCAGCGCAAAGCGACCGGTTTGCGCAAAACCATCAGACCGTGGCCTGTGTGCGCATCGACGTCCGGGATACCGGCTGCGGCATTTCCGAAGAACAAATGGAAAACCTGTTTGAACCCTTTTACACCACCAAGGCCGCAGGCACGGGACTGGGTCTGCCCCTGGTGTTAAACACCATCGAAAGCCACGGCGGCACCATCGGGGTGCAGAGCACGCCCGGAACAGGCACCGTATTTCGCCTCTATATTCCCATTGAATCCAGCCATCCGGCGGACAAGGACCATGGACAAGATACTGCTCATTGATGACGACGAAGGTTTGATCCATTTTCTGAGCCGTTTTTTCCAGAGAAAAGGATATGGGGTCACTGCATGCGCCAGCGGGCGGCAGGCCATTGAAACCATCGGGCAGCAGGACTTTGACCTGATACTGCTCGATTACAAGATGCCGGATTTCAACGGGCTTGACACCCTTTCAGAAATCCGCGCAATCGAGGTCAAAACCCCGGTGATCCTCATGACCGCCTATGGCACCACCAACCTGGCCATCGAGGCCATGAAGCGCGGGGCCTATGATTACCTGGTCAAGCCTTTTGAGAAAAAAGACCTGACCCGCATCGTGTCCGAGGCCCTGCAGGTCAGCCGGCAGATGAAACAGATTGTCCTGTTTCCCGCCCCGTCTGCAGACCAGCAGCAGCCTGCAGACAACCGCGACAGCCTGCAGATGATCGGGTCCAGCCGTCAAATGCAGGAAATCTACAAGCTCATCGGCCAGGTGGCGGAAAAGGACGTGCCTGTATTGATTACCGGGGAAAGCGGCACGGGAAAGGAACTGGCCGCCCGGGCCATTTATCATCACAGCCGGCGGCGTGAAAAACCCTTTATTGCTGTCAACTGCGCGGCCATCCCCGAATCCCTGTTTGAAAGTGAACTCTTCGGCCATGAGCGCGGCGCCTTCACCGGTGCGGAGCGGACCCATATCGGCAAATTTGAACGATGCCACAAAGGCACCCTGTTTCTGGACGAAATCGGCGAAATGTCACCCCCCCTGCAGGCCAAGCTGCTGCGGGCCCTGCAGACAGGAGAAATCGAAAGGCTTGGCAGCGGCCAGCCCATCACAGTGGATGTGCGCATCATTGCGGCCACCAACAAGGACCTGGAGGCCGAAGTCCGGGCCGGGCGGTTCAGGGAAGACCTGTACTGGCGGCTGAAGGTCATTTCCCTGGAACTGCCCGCCCTGCGGCACCGCAAGCAGGACATCTCCGAACTGGTAAAATATTTTCTGGCCCGGTTTGCCGAGGAATACGACCGGCCTGGATGCTATGTATCTGAATCGGCCCTGCGCAAACTCAACGACTATTTCTGGCCCGGAAATGTCCGGGAACTGGAAAACTGCGTGCGCCGGGCAGTGCTGCTGTGCACCGGCGGGGTGATTTCCGAAGGCAGTCTTTTGATTCCCAATGCTGAGGCTGATGCCGCACTCCAAAACATGAATCGAGAACAGCTCATTGAGCGGCTCAAGGAAAAACTCGAAGAAATACTGCCCGATATTTTCCGGATTTCCGAGCAGGACATTCACGCCAATATCATCGAAATCGTGGAAGAAACCCTGATCCGAAAAGCCCTGGAAGAATGCGGCAACAACCAGGTCAAGGCGGCCGAAATGCTGGGCATCAGCAGAAACACCCTCCGGCACCGGATCAAAAAACAAACTCAAAAGGAAAACCAGGAACCCAAAGCTGAGTGAAACCGCTCCCGCAGATTTGTGCAAAAGCTGCCCCGGGGTGTTCAAAATTTATACAAATCCGGAAAAGACCCGCAGAGACCGAATCACCCGCCTGCCGCAACCCAAATCCGCCTGCATCGCCAGGGCCTGATGCCTTTATTCAACCACATAAAAATTCTTTTCATTCCAAACTGAAAACCGTTTCATAATTATTTTATTTAATTCCAATATTTTATCATAGATCATTTTAAACTCCGCATTGTGGCATGCTCCCTGCAGTCTCCTTTGGACAAAAACGGATCACCTGACAAGAATGATGATGGACTCGTAAAAGTCGATTTTCAGATGGTTCGCATGCAAACAAGGAGGGCTCCCATGTATACCCAGCACACATCCGGCCGGAAGACCGGGTCCAAAGATGGTTTCCAAAACACCGCTGTATCCGCAAACCTGGAAAAAATCCGGCGCCAGGGTTTGCAAATCCGGGAACGTATTGATGAAATCCTGATGATGTGTGATCGGGACAACCCCGTGTATGAGCAGATCAGCAGCTTCGGCATCTGCCTCTACATCCTGGGATATTTTGACTGCCCGGATCTGATGGGAGTTGATGACATTGACGCCGGTCAAGCCGGCAGAATCCTGCAAAATGATTTCATCCCGGTGCGGGCCGCTGACATCGCCCCAGACTACAATATCCTGGAATGTCCGGAAAAATACCTCCTGGTGGTAGGCGACCCCCTTTTTCCGGTGCACTTTGCCGTGCCCGTTGATTTTCAGCGCCTGAGACCGTTTTTTTCCAAGCTGACCTTTTTCGGCAGCGGGTTTGACCGTCTTTCCGAACTCATGGCGGAGTTTATAGGCATAGACGGCATCGGGGAAAATGATTTCCAGTATTTTCAAAAAAAGCCCGACAGCGCCATCGCCTCTGCGTCCATGGGCAAAATCTATATTGTCAAATAACCCAAAATCTTATCCGGAACCATTTTTTTATTTTCAAGGAGGCCAGTGAATGTCGATAATCCAAAGCGTTATTGAAAAAGTCAAACACACAGACCCCGGCCAGAAGGAGTTTCACCAGGCCGTCACCGAGGTGCTTGAAACACTTGAGCCCACGGCTGAAAAGCACCCGGAATTTGTAAAGGCCGGGATTTATGAGCGGATCGTGGAGCCTGAAAGGGCAATTTTGTTCCGTGTTCCCTGGGTGGATGACAGGGGAGAGGTTCATGTCAACCGCGGCTTCCGGGTTCAGTTCAACAATGCCATCGGCCCGTTTAAAGGCGGCATCCGGTTTCATCCCTCGGTCAATTTAAGCATCATCAAATTTCTGGGCTTTGAACAGGTTTTTAAAAATTCACTCACCACCCTTCCCATGGGCGGCGGCAAGGGCGGCTCCGACTTTGACCCCAAGGGCAAGACCGACAATGAAATCATGCGGTTCTGCCAGGCCTTCATGCGGGAATTATCCCGGCACATCGGCCCGGAAACCGATGTCCCGGCCGGTGACATCGGTGTGGGGGCAAGGGAGATCGGCTTTTTGTACGGATATTACAAAAAGCTTCGAAACGAGCATACCGGCGTGCTTACCGGAAAGGCCCTGGAATACGGGGGCAGCCTGATCCGGCCCGAGGCCACCGGCTACGGCACCGTCTATTTTGCCGCTGAAATGCTGGCCACCCGGGGCCTGGATTTCAAGGACAAAACAGTGGCCGTCAGCGGATCGGGCAATGTGGCCCAGTTTGCCATTGAAAAGGTCAACGAAATGGGCGGCCGGATTGTTTCGGTTTCGGATTCAGCCGGCACGGTCATTGATGAAAAGGGTATTGACAACGACAAGACCTGCTATCTCATGGAGCTTAAAAACGTGCACCGCGGGCGGGTCTCGGAATACGCAGACAAATACAAAACCGTCTGCTTTGAAGGAAAAAGCGTCTGGGATGTGATCCGTGAGCAGGACATCAAGGTCGACATTGCCCTGCCGTGCGCCACCCAGAATGAAATCGAGGCCCAAAACGCCCAGGCCCTGATCAAAAACGGGTGCATGTGCGTGGCCGAAGGCGCCAATATGCCCTCCACCCCGGAAGCCGTAAAAGTCTACCAGGACAACGGCATCCTTTATGGTCCGGGAAAAGCGGCCAATGCCGGCGGCGTGGCCACCTCGGGCCTGGAAATGAGCCAAAACAGCCTCAAGCTCTCCTGGAGCCGGGAGGAAGTTGACCGCAGGCTGCAGACGATCATGAAAGACATCCACCAGTCCTGCCTGGATGCGGCAGAGGCCTACGGGAAAAAAGGCAATTACGTCATGGGCGCCAATATTGCCGGTTTTGTCAAAGTGGCCAGGGCCATGCTCGCCTACGGCGTGGTGTAATCCCAACTCCCGCAAAAACCAGACAAAGGGTGATCTGCCGGGGCTTTATTCCCGGTAGCAGATCACCCTTTGTCCGGCCACATCAGACTGCAGCTTTAATCCCAAACCGGCTGTGTCCACCACCCGGACAACGTGAGAAAGCCGGGTGTCTTCTTCGGCGGTTTCTTCCAGTGCGTTTGGCAGGGACCGGATCCAGCGGGCATTAAATTCCACGCCCGGAGATTCGGGATAAATGGCCAGGTAAAAAATTCCGGTTTCAATCAAATCATGGAAAAAATGGGTCCCAAAGGACAGATCCGGGATCAGGCTGCCGTCCTGGTAGCTGATTTCAGCAATGGCGGCAATGTGGTTGATTTCCGAGAAGTGAACAGCAACGCCCATCTCCGGCGTATGGGTTCCCCAGCGCCCCGGGCCCATCAGCAGGGTGGGCATTTTCTCCCGATCGGGGATCTGCCGGTTTAACCGGCCCACCAAGCGGGCCACGCTGTATTTCTCCGAACGGGAAAGCCCGGCATAGGCCTGGCAATCCACGAAGATAATCCGGGATATGGGCTGGCTGATATTGCCGCCCATGAAATTGCCTTCCATGCGGACCAGGATCCGGTCCGGCGGCACGCTGCTGGGCAGAAACACCCGGCTTCTGTCACCAATGGTCTGCAGCGGCCGGCACTGGAGCAGGTTGATCTGGAGCTGATCGGACTGATTGAAGTTAACGGTAAATTCCACATCCACCGGGTATTCATAGGCCTTTTCCAGCCGGCTCAGCATACGCTTCATCCAGTCAATAAACGACGTGCGGGTCAAAAACAAATCAAAGGTCAGAATCCAGATATCTTTTTGCGGCCGCCCCATGCGGCGCATTTCCCGATCGGCTTCTTCATCCCGGGTGGCCAATAAATCAAATTTTTCCGGCCGCTGCTTTTCCAGCAGTTCCTGGACAGACAGGCTCTGGATATCGTTTTGCTCCAGGTTGAGCAGGTCAATGTAATGCTGGGAAAATTTCCGGATATCATGCATGCCCGCAAGCGGGCGCACCAGGGGATCGTCTGTGGCCACGATTCTGGGATAATCATTTTCCACCCGGTTGACCGCCCGGGTGCCCAGGCCGAATACCAGCCGGATCATACCGGCATGCGGGTCCATGCCCTTTTTCCACACAAAGGGATTGTAGGAAAGCCCGACGCCGGCCAGTTCGGGATAGAAAAAACGCTGATGATAGGCGCCTGAAACCCTTTGCACCAGAAGCGCCATCTGTTCATCCATCTGGTCCAGGCCCCGCTGCAGCCTGTAGGCCAGGGCGTCTTCACTCATGGTGCTGGCAAAGATCCGCCTGACCGCTTCTTCGAACTTTTCGTACCGTTTTTCCGGAGAACCCTGGTTGACGCAGAAAAAACTCTCGTACTTGCCGGCAAAGGCGCTTCCGAAAGCATCTTCGAGCAGGCTGCTGGAACGCACGATAATGGGCGACTGACCGAAATACTCGAGCATCAGCTGGAACTGCTCGGTGATCTCTTCGGGAAATACCCCGTTTAACATTTTCTCCCGAAGTTCCGCAGCCCGGCTGAAATATCCCGTGCGGGTCTTGTGGGCCATAAACAGCTTCCACCAGCCGTTTTGAACAATATAGGAATAAAAAACGTCCGAACCGATATAAAAAGAATCATGGGGCTCTATCACCTGTGACCAGTCAAAGGCCCTGTCCTGTGTCAAGATTTTGCGGGCCATGAGCATGCCCAAAGATTTGCCGCCGATAAAGCCGGTACCGATGAGTCTTTCTTTGATCATCAGCAGATCCTCCAGGCCCAGATGCCTGCGGATCATGGATAAAAGCCGCTTGTTGCGCGTCAGCAGCAGTCGGCTCAACTGCTCGACCATATCTTTTTTTTCCGCGCCCCCGGCCCCGGATTCCAGGAGGCTGCGGGCCTGCATGAAAAGGCGGTCCCAATAATCCAGTCGCCGCTGGGCGCTGACCGCCTGGTGATCGGCCAGATAGGAAAACAGCCTGGTGGCCTCCACGCTGTTGATGACCGGCATGAGCTCGTCTTTTTTCTTGATGTGGGGGAAAAACATGGTGGGCGAATAACGGTGCTGCACCTTGATGGGATGAACACACACCTGGCCCTGGTAGTTGTAGACATCAATGAGCACCTGGGTGGTCTCCCGGATCCGGGCGATGGCCTTGAAAGAATGCCGGTTTCTCAAAATTCCGAAATAGGCGGTGGTATTGAGTTCAAACAAATACGGGCAGGTGATGAAAAAAAAATCCCCGATCATCAGGTCCGTGGCCCAGACATGCTGCAAATCCGACAATGAATCAAAAACATAGCAGACATCCCGCCCCTGGCGGGTGATAATGCTATGGACCTCGGCGGAGAAAGATTCAAACCCGTTTTCGGTTCTTAAATGATAGACCACAATGTTATCGCGGGGCTCCACCAGCGGAATATGCCGGGCAAAACGCATGTAGACCACCCGCTCATTTCTTGCCAGTGCGCTATTGACAAAGGGCGTTACAAGACGCTGGTAATCATCGATGCTGTCGACCTGCCAGACCACGTTATCGCCCCGGCGCAGGTGATCAATGATTGTATCCAGGCTTGGCCAGCCTGTGCTGACATGGGAGTAATAGGCCATTGTTGAAATCTTCACGCTTTATCAAAAGGATTCAGACAGCATTGACCGGGCGGCGGTTTCAAAAACCACTCTTGATGGTTTCGTAAAAAGCAAGTTTTCAGATGGCGCCGTAAAAGTTCAAGATCCAGGCTTGCGCGATTGCCGAAGAATGCAGCGTACTTAGCCGTACGTGAAATTCTGAGAAATCGCGCGTAACGCAGATATTGGACTTTTACGGTGCCATCACACTTTGTTCCTTATTCTTTGATTATCACAGTTTGTACGATATTGAAAACAGGGTTTCAACAACACAGCAAACCCGAATTTGATTTTATCCAATACCGCTACCTAACGTTATATACCGTTTTGCGCCACGGCAGCAAAAAACAGCCGCATGACTGAATCCTCATTTAAACAAAGAATAACTTTTTGAAATAAAGGTAAATTACCTCCATTCCACCCCATATTGGGCATACTGGCATCAATTTTGTATATTTTATTAACAAAAAGAAAAAAAAGCGTTTGAATGACATCCAAACCCAAACCTTGAAAAGGATAAAGGCTTTGATCATGAATTTTGAAAACATCGCCATTGTATCTTGCGGCACACTGAGCCCGGAACTCAATTACCTGCGCCAGGAAGGATTCTTAAACCCGGCGCATTTGTACTTCACCACACCCGGACTTCATGAAGACCCCCGGGAACTGGAAAAACAGCTCACTGATAAGATCCGAAAAGCACAGGAAAAAACCGAAAAAATCCTTGTTGTCTACGGCGGGAAGTTCTGCTATGTCAATACCGGTGACGTTACCCGAACCATTGACACGATTATCCATGAACAGGGCGGCCATATTGCCCGGATTAACGCCACCCATTGCATGGACATGCTCGCGGGCAAAGAACAGCGACAGGAGCTGGCAAACGGGGAAAAGGTGTTGTGGCTCACCCCTGGATGGATCAAATTCCGCCATCAGGTATACAAGGGATGGGACAAGGGGCTGGCCAATGAAAATTTTCCCAAACATACCGGCGGCGCCATGGTACTCGACGCCATCGGTTTTATGGACCAGTACATGGCGGAAAAGCCCGAGGAACTGCTGGAATATTCGGACTGGATGGGCATTCCCATCCAGCCCTGCCCCATTACCCTCGAGCGATTCAAATCCCTTCTTGAGGAGCAGGCCATTGCCCTGGCAGGCTGAAATAAAGGCAGAAAATTAACCCATGGTTTGGATTGTTCTGATTCTTGCCGGCTTATTTGAAACCGGCTGGGCCATTGGATTGAAATACACCCAGGGGTTTACCCGGCTGTGGCCAAGCGTGTGGACCCTTTTGGCAATGCTTGCCAGCGTGTGGCTGCTGGGGCTGGCCATGAAAAGTCTGCCCGTTGGAACCGCATATGCAGTATGGGTGGGCATTGGCGCGGTGGGCACCGTGATTCTGGGCATTGCACTATTTGATGAGCCGGCCGGCGCCGGCCGGCTCATCAGCATTGGCTTGATCGTTGCCGGAATCATCGGGCTCAAGCTGGCAACGCCGTCCTGATCATACACAGGTGTTACGGGTTACAAAAAAAGCCAGAAACAAACCCGCCGGCCTCTGCCGGAAGTATCTGTTCCTGGCTTTTTATCCTGATTTAAAAAATTACCGCTGCAGGTTTTCAATCACTGTGGCAACGCCCAGTCCCCCGCCGCAGCAGGAGCTGAAAAATCCATACCGGCCGCCGTTGCGAATCAGGGTGCGCATGGCAAACATGCCCACCCGGGCACCGGATGCACCGTTG
The DNA here is from genome assembly GCF_013761005.1 of Desulfosalsimonas propionicica. NCBI lineage: Bacteria > Pseudomonadati > Thermodesulfobacteriota > Desulfobacteria > Desulfobacterales > Desulfosalsimonadaceae > Desulfosalsimonas > Desulfosalsimonas propionicica. The sequence goes on along the minus strand of NZ_JACDUS010000005.1, from coordinate 17,122 downwards.
GGATGGCCAAAGGCAATGGCCCCGCCCAGGGGATTCCACTTTTCCATGTCCACCTTCTCACCGGTCTGGTTTTCTATTTCCTTGATCACCGCCAGGTTCTGGACCGCAAAAGCCTCATTGCATTCCATGTGATCCATCTGGGAAAGCTTCAGCCCGGCCCGGGAAAGCGCCCTGGGCACGGCGTGAGCCGGGGCGATGCCCATGATCCTGGGATCGCAGCCGTAATCCGCACCTGCAAGCCATTTGGCCATGGGCTCATAGCCCAGCTCTTGGGCCTTCTGCCGGGTCATCATCAGCACGAATGCCGCACCGTCGTTTCTGCCCGAGGCGTTTCCGGCCGTCACGGTCCCCTCTTTGCTAAAGGCGGGCGGCAGCTTGGCAAGGGCTTCCAGTGTGGTCTCAAACCGGGGATGCTCGTCTGTGTCAAAAACCACTTCCGGGGTTTTTCGGGTCGCCGGGAAGGTCACCGGCACAATCTCGTCTTTGAAATAACCGGCCTCCATGGCGGCCCTGGCCCGCATCTGGCTGTTATAGGCAAACTCATCAGAAGCCTGCCTTGAAATATGATACATTTGCTGCAGGTTTTCCGCGGTCAAACCCATGCCAATGCATTCTTCCGGTACAGGAGAAAGCTGCTGCTGAATCGGCATTGGCGGAATCAGCTTGTAGGGCGGGGTGGACATGGAAAACTTTGCCGCCACCTGGCTGTAGGATTCCATGCCGCCGGCAATCACGATATCGGCCTGGCCGGCGAGCATCTTCCAGGCGGCATGATTGATGGAATCAATGGCAGAACCGCACTGCATCTCCACGTAAGAGGCCGAAGTTTCATATGGAAGGCCCGAATACAAGGCGGCCCAGCGGGCCGGGTTCAGCGCATGGGAGCAATGGGCGGCTGAACCGGCCATCACAGTATCCACATGCGCTTTTTCGGCAATCCCGGTTTTGTCCAGCAGTCCTTTCAGGGCAATGCCGCCGAGCTTGGAGCAGAAAACATCCCGGAGGGTGCCCCCCATGCGCCCGAATGCCGTGCGCACGGCATCAACAAAAACAATTTCTCTTTCAGGCATACTGACTCCTTTATTGGAATATATATCCGGCCGCTGCCGCCGGCTTCAGACAGTTATTGCTTATCGGAATAGTCATACCAGCCCTTGCCGGTCTTCTCACCGTATTCCCCCTTGACGTAATGCTCCACCACGCTGGGCGAAGGACGCTGGGCAGGATCGCCGGTGGCCTTGAAGCTTTCCATGGCCATGGTGTAGGCCAGGTCAATGCCTGTGAGATCGTTTAAACGGAAGGGCCCCATGGGATGGCCTGCGCCGTAGACGCAAGCTTTGTCAATGTCTTCGACAGAGGCAACGCCCATGTCCAGCAGCCATAGGGCTTCATGGTTAATTGCGCGGAATATGCGATTGAGCAGAAATCCGTCCACTTCCTTTTTCAGATGCACGGGGACCTTTTCCAGGTTCCGGCACAGATCCATGGAGATTTCCACTGTTTCATCGCCGGTATGGGGACCCTGGACCACTTCCACCAGTTTCATGACCAGGGCGGGATTGAAAAAATGCAAATTGCACACTTTTTCCGGCCGCTTTGTGGCATCAGCGATTTTGGAGCTGACAATAAAGGAGCTGTTGGTGGCCAGAATGGCATGCTCCGGCGTAATCCGGTCCAGGTCGGCAAAAATCTTTCTCTTCAGGTCCACCACCTCCAGCACGGCCTCAATCACATAATCGGCTTCTTTGGCTGCATCATCGAGGCTCTGGGTAAACCGAATGTTGTTCCTGGCCTGCATAGCCTGCTCCTCGGTGAGTTTGCCCTTTTTGACCCGGCCGGGCAGATACTTGTCTACAAAGGCCTCAGCCTTTTTGAGCACATCTTCCTTGACGTCGGTGCAGACGGTTTTATACCCCTTGATAGCGCACAGGGTGGCTATCTGATGCCCCATGTTGCCGGCCCCGACCACGGTAATGTTTTTTACGTCGTCAATGTTCATAATGCCTCCTTCTTCCATGTTTGCGGTTTATTGGGTTTTAGAAAAGATTTAATTTAAACAGCCAAAACTTCCATGGGTCAACAGTTTTGTTGATGAACATGAGCTAAAATATCTGAACAACCATTTCATTGAAAAAACCCTATATCAGCCTGTTTTTGAACGGACCTGCGCACCGGACTTGAAAATCGGCTGCTGTTAAGGTATTGATAAAAGGAAATAGCGTTAAACAGCAGGCCGCCGTTGCCAGAACGCCGGAGGCCCTTGCAGTTTTATACCGGACCGCCAGCAGCACAAGGAGAACTCATGAAGGAAAAAACCAGAGAAAATGTATACACGGCATTTATCGGCGAGGCCAAGGCCTATTTCAGGCTTCTGGCGTATGCTGAGAAAGCCGAGGAAGAAGAGGTCCCCCAGATTGCCCTTTTGTTCAGGGCCGTTGCCGAAGCCGAGCGGGTACATGCCACGCGCCATTTAAACCTGGTCAGGGATCTGCTGGTAAAGGACACGGATACCAACCTGCTCGATTCTTTTAAACGCGAGCAGTCCATCAGCGAAAACGAGTATCCGGAAATGATCAAGGCCGCCGAAGACGAGGGCGAAACCCAGGCCGCCACAACATTCGGCCAGGCCCGGGATGCCGAGGCCTATCATGCCAAACTCTATGAGCGCGCCCTTTATCAGGTCATCAAAAACACCGTCAAGGCCTATCAGGTCTGCCAGGTCTGCGGGTATGTCACAGACAAAAAAGCACCCGAGAAATGCCCGGTATGCGGGGCTCCCAGGGAAAAATTCAAGACCGTGGAATAAACACCCGGGACGAGCAAATCCAAAACATCCCCATGTGCGGGAGAAAGGCAGGATCCCATGACCATGATGAAAAAAATCCAATCCGCAGAACGCTTTATGGGTCGGCTCACCCATGGTGCGGATCTGCTCGATGAAATCACTGCCCTGTGCAGGGAAAAAAACATTCGCCTCGGGCGGCTGGAAGCCATCGGCGCAGTCCAGCGGGCCCGGCTGGCCTATTATGACCAGAAAACAAGGGAGTACCAGTTTTTCACCCTGGATCAGCCCCTTGAGATCGCAAAGCTTTCCGGCAACATATCCATAAAAGACGGACAGCCAATGGTCCATGCCCATGTCACTCTGGCTGACGGGGCCGGAAACGCTTACGGGGGCCACCTTGCCCAGGGCACCGTAATTTTTGCCTGCGAACTCATTATCGAGGGCTATGACGGGGCGATTTTTGAAAGAAAATATGACGAGGAAACCGGCCTTCCCCTTTGGTCCACAGATATGTAACCAGCGGCCAAAAAGCCCATAAAACACCAGCAGGCATGCCCCGGGCAGCCAGCCGGTGCCAGGAATGCCATGAGATTTGCCCTGTTTGCCCTTACCCTGACCGGCATCATGCTGATATCGCATTATGCGGTGTTCCGAAGCGCCATTTCCTTTTTTCAGATCAGCCGCCCCGGGTTCCGATACCTGTTGTATGCCGCCATGGTCCTGCTGAGTTTTTCTTTTATCAGCGCTTTTGTGGCCATCCACTGGCGGGAAAATCCGTGGACCATCGCTTATTACCGGTTTGCAGCAGTATGGACCGGTTTTTTGATCCACAGTCTGAGCGCTGCAGCCGCCGCCTGGATTCTGCTGGGCATCAGTCGACTGGCCGGGGTTGAGCTGCCGTCCAAAGGCATCGGCATGGTAATGCTGGCCCTTGCGGTCACGGCTTCGGGCTATGGCATCTGGGCGGCCTTTCATCCAGTTGTCCGTTACGTGTCCGTCCCGGTTGCCGAACTGCCCGAAGACTGGAAAAACACTAAAATAGCAGTGCTTTCCGACATGCACCTGGGCCTGATGAACCAGCAGGGATTTGCGCGGCGCACAGTCAATATTGTCAACAGCCTGCAGCCGGATCTGGTGCTGATCACCGGAGATCTTGTCGACGGCATGGGCGGGGCCTATAAAGACAACCTCAAACCCCTAAACGACCTGCAAGCCCGGCACGGCGTGTTTTTTGTCACAGGCAACCACGAGCATTACGTGGGCATTGAAAAATCATTGCGTCTGATCCAAAACACACCCCTTCGGATTCTCCACAATGAAGCCGTGGCCATCAGCGGGCTTGAACTCGTGGGCGTCAGCTACCCGGGCATCGCTGCTGTTGCCGGTCTGGGCAATTTTGCAAGGGAAAAAACACCCGGGACGTTACGGATTGTAATGTTTCATACACCCACGGAAATGGGTATTCATAAAGACTCCCTCCGGGATCGCCACATGGCCAACTACTGGAGGCCGGATACGCGCTTTATCACCAACCGCGAACTCAACGCGGATCTTCAGGTATCCGGCCACACGCATGGCGGGCAGATTTTTCCCCTGCAGTTTCTGACCCGCTGGCTTTACCGGGGCCATGATTACGGGCTAAAAAAAATCAACGGGTTATACCTCTACACCACCTCCGGTATCGGCTCCTGGGGCCCGCCCATGCGAACCGCCGGCCGGCCGGAAATTGCCGTAATCCGGCTTGTTAAAAAAATGGAAAAATGATACAGGACAAGAAATGACAATCAATCAGCGCATATACCAGTACGCAGCCGGTACAGCCCCAGCCCATCAAATAAAAGATGTACGCATCGGGCTGGGATATACTGCAGTGATGATCGAAAACGGCCGGACCGGCCTTGCAGCCACGCCCAAAACCCATCTGCACAAGGGATGCACGGTGTTTACCGGCATGCTCCCCCTGATTGACAAAAATGCAGACCAGCTGCTGGCCCTTGTCAATTCCGATGATCCCATTGAAACCGCCGTGGGGCTGGCCACAGCCAACGCCCTGGTCAACACCCCCAATACCGATCTGGACACCGGGGATGTGCTGACCAAAATCCGGGTCACAAGCAGTGACCGGGTGGCCATGGTGGGTCATTTTGCCCCTCTGGTCAAGCCGCTCCGGGATACAGGCGCGGAACTCAATATATTTGAGCAGATTGCCGCACCCGCCCAGGGTATGCGCCCGTCATCGGAAATCCCTCAAAAGCTGCCCGAGTGCACGGTCTGTTTTCTCACCGCCACATCCATTATCAATCACAGCTTTGATGATCTCATCGGCCACACGCGCAACTGCCGGGAGGTCATCGTGCTGGGGGCCTCAACACCCCTGATCACCGAAATCTTTGCAGACACCCCGATTACCGGACTTTCCGGCGTCATTGTCACCAGGCCTGAAGAACTTCTCCACATTGTCAGCGCAGGCGGGGGCATGCGCCGGTTTAAAGGTGTTATTGAAAAAGTCAACCGCCCGGCCTGCAAACCCAAGCAACCTTTGTTGTAAACAGGAAAGCCCGTCTTTTTGTCCCGCCGAATCCGAACATGGCTTGAAAACAACCTGATTTCCAGGGACCGGCTCCGGGGCGAACGCATTCATAAAATGCTCGGAGAGCGCCTCTTTGCAAGGGAGATCTGGCACATTGACCGCTATACCATTTCCGGCGGACTGGCCCTGGGCCTGTTTGTGGCCTTTACGCCCACCATTCCCTTTCAGATGATCATTGCCGCATTTTGCGCCCTCTGGCTGCGCGTCAACCTGCCCGTGGCCCTGGCTGCCTGCTGGATCACCAATCCCCTGACCATTATTTTCTTTTACAAAATGGCCTATAACATCGGCTACCACAGCCTGGGCAAACTGCCGTGGATCTTTTCGGGTCTTGTGGAAAAAGAGCAGCTGGGCATCCGGGATATTTTCACCAAAGCCGTCTACCTGTGGACAGGCGGTATGTTGCTCGGATCTGTTGCCGCCCTGGCCGGTTACGGATTTGTCCGAATTGCCTGGTATCTTGCATCCCGGAAAGAAAAAAAATAACTTCCCGCATCTTTTGCACAAATTGCCCCACCCTGGTTTGACACGATTTTGGACGGCTGTTATGATCAATATGATACGTTCATAACCCATACACCCCAATGCCGGGACAGACGCCATGGCGGAACACCTGTATCTGCAAAACACCATGACCGGGAGAAAACAGCGGTTTGATCCCCGCCATGGGGACAAAGAAGTCAAGCTGTTTACCTGCGGGCCGTCCATATACAACTGGCCCCATATCGGCAACTATCGCACCTTTCTGTTTGAAGACATTCTCCAGCGTTACCTGCAATACCAGGGATACACGGTAAACCGGCTGATCAACTTCACGGACATGGAAGACAAGGCCATTTTCCGGGCCAATGAACTGGGCATCAGCCTCGGAGAACTCACTGGCTCGGTGGCCAACCGGTTTTTGGAAGACTGCCGGCAGCTCAACATCGGCCTTCCCGAAACCATTGCCCGTTCCACCACCTGCGTGGATCAGGCTGTGTTTTTAATCCAGCGGCTGCTCGAAAACAGCACCGCCTATTTCCACAAAAGTGATGTTTTTTTTGATCCCCTGAAATTCAAGGGGTTCGGCCGGCTCTACGGCCTGGACATGTCCAGGTGGCCGGCCCGAAAAATGCGGTTCAGAAAAGACACCTACCCGGGCCAGCGCTGGAACCTGGGCGATTTTATCCTTTGGAAGGCCTGGCGGAAATCTGACGGGGATATCTTCTGGCAGACGCCACTGGGAAAGGGGCGGCCCGCATGGAACGTTCAGGACCCGGCCATGATCACCGAGCATCTCGGCTATGAACTCGATATCTGCTGCGGAGGCATTGACAACATTTACCGCCACCATGACTACAACATCGCCGTGGTGGAAGGAGTATCGGGCAAAACCCTGGCCCCTTTCTGGCTCCATGCCGGTCACGTGCGCATCCAGGGCGCCAAGATGTCCAAAAGCCGGGGCAACATCGTTTATGTCACAGACCTGCACAACCAGGGCTACCATCCCCGCCACATCCGCTTTTTCCTGATTAACGGCCGATACCGGGACAATCTGAACATGACCCGGGACCAGCTGGACCTGGCCCGGGGCCGGGTGGAAACGTTTCGGGAAATGGCCGCGCGGTTAACAGCCCAGACAAAATTTGCCGCCGCATCAGATCCCGAAGCCAGGACCCTGGTCCGGGACCTGCAAACCGGTTTTGAAAAATCCATGAATGATGACTTAAATGTCAAAGACGCCTTTGACAGCCTCTACACCACCCTCAGCGGCCTGGCCGAAAAAGCCGCAGCCGGACACCTTGCCCAAAAGGACGCACAAACCGCCCACAGCCGCCTCCGGGCCATCGACCGGGTGCTGCACCTGCTCTGAAAACCTGCTGCCCCTCCCCCTTCTAAGTAAGTTCAAAAAAGTTGCTGCTAATGCTTGGTTCTATAATTTTGGCATGATGCCGGCCCGGTGGCGGTTTGCTCCCTGCTGACCGCTTGCGCGCTCAATGCGACTCGCAAACCACCCCCGCCCCGGCTCATGGCCAGTGCTCTGGAAATATGTGCCAGAAACTGTTTTTTACCGGGATGTTCCTTGAATTTGAATGCCGATATAAACTGATCGGTATGGAGTGGTGTTTTACAGCGTTATCGGATTTGGACGCGGGTGCCAAGGACGCCGAAGGGCGGGGGCGGGTTTTTGAAGCGACATTGAGGGTTTTTGCGGGAAAATTCAGCCAAAGTCTGTGCCGGAAAAATTTCAAACTGCTTGAAACCGTGAGCCATTGGCTAAATCCGCAAAAACGATCAGGAGCAAAAAACCCACCCCCGCCCTTCGGACGTCCTTCCTGACAAACTTCCAGGCGACCTGAAAAGCTTTTATGACAGGAAAAACCCGACGGCTACAACATCATCCGGGACGATGGTCTTCCGTTGGGCTCAGGCCGGATTGTCGCCGCCCGGGTCCGGGGGATCCATGCCCCGGGCCCGGGTGATTTTGCGCACCCCGTATTTTTCCCAGATGGCATCCATGGCTGTATCGATCTTTTCCCATTTGTCATGCAAAGACCCGTTTTCTGCAAACAGGGACTGCTGCACCGGCGTGCGCTCATCTGCCAGGTCCGCCGCTCCCAGCCCCACCAGGCGCACGGGTTTGTCAAAACTGTAGGCATCCAGCAGGTCCGCGCCGGTGCGGTATAACACGGCCGAGCAGTTGCCCCTTTGGCCCAGGGGCGCCTGGCGGGTGACCTGGGTGAAATCCGAATGCTTGATCTTGATGAAAACGGTTTTGGCCCGCAGGCGGTGACGCCGCAGCTGCCGGCCCACATCTTCGGCATGGGCCAGAAGATGCGTTTTCAATTCATTTTTATCCCGGGTATCAGCGGCCAGGGTCTGTTCGGAACTAACGGATTTCACCGGCCGCACCGCGCTGACCCGGCTGCGGTCAACACCGGTTGAAAGCTCATGGAGCCGTGTGCCGAAACTGCCCAGATGCCGGACCAAAACAGCCTTGTCATAGCCGGCCGCATCTCCCAGGGTAGAAATGCCCATACGCTGCAGTTTTTCCCGGGCCACCTGTCCGACACCGGGCACTTTCTGCACTGGCAGGCTATAAATGAAATCGGCTGTTTGTTTTTCAGAAATCACCACCAGGCCGTCGGGCTTTTCCAGATCCGATGCGATCTTGGAGAGAAACTTCAGGGGCGTGATGCCCACCGAGCAGGTAAGGCCCGTGTCCTGCCGGACGGCCTGCTTGATCTTTGCGCCGATGGATTGCGGATCTCCCAGAAGACGGCCGCAACCGGTGATATCCAGATAGGCCTCGTCTATGGACACCGGCTCCACCAGCGGGGAAAATCCGGACAAAACATCCATGACCCGCCTGGAGATCTCCTTGTACCGCCAGGGCCGGGGGGCGAGAAACACCCCTTCAGCACACAGGCGGCGGGCCCGGTACATGGGCATGGCCGAGCGCACCCCGAATTTTCTGGCCTCGTAGCTGGCCGCAGACACCACCCCCCGGTCCGAGATCCCGCCCACGATCACGCACCTGCCGGCCAGCGCAGAATCATCTTTTTTTTCCACTGACGCGAAAAACGCGTCCATGTCCACGTGAACAATCATGGCTGAAATTTTTATTTTTTCCTCATATCAATCCGCAAACAACGGGACGCGGGCAAACTTTGCCACGTCCACCAATCCCTTGTCCGTAAGCCGCAGATCCGGGATCACGGGCAGGGCCAGAAAGGAAAGCGCCATAAACGGATCCGCCAATGTACAGCCCAGGTCTGCGGCCGCCTGGTTGAGTTTTCCGATCCCGCCCTGCACCCCAGAAAGGGGTTGATCTGACATGAGACCGGCAATGGGAAGGGCCAAAGACGCGGCCGTCCTTTGATCCGCGGCCACGGCCAATCCCCCGCCCATGTCAATGACGGCCCTGACAGCAGCCCGGATGTCTGCGTCATCCACACCTGCGGCAATGATATTATGGGAATCGTGGGCCACGCTGCCGGCAATGGCCCCGGAGCGCAGCCCAAAGCCGGAGACAAACCCCAGGCCGATATTACCGGTGGCCTTGTGCCGCTCCGCCACAGCCAGCTTGATCAGATCCCGGCCCGGATCAGACACGGCATGGCCGTCTTTTATCCGGGCATCCAGGATCCGGCCCTGTGTGGTGATCTGGCCCGGGCAGAGACCAATCACCCGGAGCTTTCGGCCCCGGGCGGGGATTGCAAAATCCGGATCGGAATCGCCCACATTCATGGAATCCGGATAACTGGCGGGTTCAGCCCCGGGATCGGGAAAAACCGCCTCCCCGTTTTCTGCCGCCAGAATCCCGGCGCAATAAACCGAAGAAACGTCAAAATCCTCCAGATCCGGCACCACCACCAGATCGGCCCGCCGGCCCGGAGCAATGGCCCCCAGTCGGTGCAGGCCGAAATAGGCAGCCGGGCTGACGGTGGCCAGAGACACGGCCGTGACCGGATCAAGGCCCCTTCCCACGGCCCGCCTGATAATATGGTCAATGCTGCCCTGATTTAAAAGATCCTGGGGATGGCGGTCATCTGTGCACCACATGATCCGACCGGCGGTTTTGTCATTGACAATCGGCAGCAGGTCATCAAGATTTTTTGCGCCCGTGGCCTCCCGGATCATGATGTGCATACCCAGGCTGAGCTTTTCCATGGCCTCTGCAGCAGACACGCATTCATGGTCGCTTGTCATGCCCGCGGCCAGGTAGGCCGCCAGGTCCTTTCCCGAAAGCCCCGGGGCATGCCCCTCCACAGATTTGTGATGATCCGCCGCCGCTCGGATTTTCTCCAGGACCCTGGCATCGGCGTTGATCACTCCGGGAAAGTTCATCATCTCGCCCAGACCCAGAACCCGCGGATGGGACAAAAGGGGCATGAGACTGCCGGCGTCGAGCACCGCACCTGCGGTTTCCATGTCTGTTGCCGGCACGCATGAAGGCAGGGTAAAATAGATATTCATGGGCTGTTTTTCGGCCGCCGCCAGCATGTAGGCAATGCCGTCGGTGCCCATGACATTGGCGATTTCATGGGGATCTGCCACAACCGTGGTCACCCCGCGGGGCAAAACCGACCGCACAAATTGCGAAACACTGGTCATGGCGCTTTCAATGTGTACATGGGCATCAACGAGGCCGGGGCACACATAAGCATTGCTGACCGAAACAATCTGCCGGGCCGGATAGTCGCCGATACCGGCAATATATCCGTCTTTTATGGCAATGCTGCCATTGGAGATCTGCCCGGAAAACACGTTGACAATGCGGGCGTCTGTGATCAGCAGATCTGCGGGTACTGCACCCCGGGCTGCAGCAATCAGGGCGGAAATGTCCATGAGATTCCTCTATTGGTGGTGTTTATCGGTTTTCGCCACCTTTTGGCCAATGCGGCTGACTTCTGCCATGACCGCTGTAACATCCATGTCCACCAGCCGACCGCGTTCCACCAGGAGCTGCCCGTCAACCAGCACATGGGAGACATCTGCGCCGCGGACAGCGTAAACCAGATGGGATTCCGGGTGATACAAGGGACACAGATGCGGCTGGCGGGTGTCAATGACAATGAGATCAGCAGCCTTGCCCGGCTCCACTGAGCCGATGAGATGACCCAGGCCCAGGCTTTCCGCCCCCTGTATGGTGGCCATGCGAACCACGGTTTCGGCATCCATCACGATGGGGTCCATGGCCGAGACCTTGTGGAGTTTTGCGGCATACTCCATGATTTCAAACATGTCCAGGTTGTTGTTGCTGGCACAGCCATCTGTTCCCAACCCCGCGCAAATACCGGCGGCCAGCATGGCCGGCACAGGTGCGATGCCAGAGGCCAGTTTCATGTTGCTTTCGGGATTGTGGCTGACTTTTGTGCCCGTGTCCTGAAAAATGGCAATATCTTCAGGGCTGAGCCACACGCAGTGAGACGCCAGGGTGTTTGGGCCCAGGACCCCCAGATCCGCCAGATAGGCCGCCACGGACCGGAGTTGGCCGATACCGGTGTTTTCCCCCTCGTTTCGGGTCTCTGCCACGTGGATCTGGAAAAGCACCCCTGCTTTGTCTGCGGCCTGTTTTGCCCGCTGCAGGGTGCGCACCGAGCAGGTGTAGGGGGAATGGCAGAAAATCGACGGAGAGATTCGGGCATTTTTGCCCTTCCATTGGTTCACAAACGCCTGGGCCGTGTCTATGTTTTTTTCCGGTTCCGGGCAGTCAGGGGCCGGAAAATCAATGACACCCTGGCCGAGCACAGCCCGGATCCCGGCTTTAGCAACCGCTTCGGCCACAAAATTTTCATAAAAATAACCATCGCAACAGGCGGTGGTACCGGACAACAGCATTTCCGCACATGACAGCAGGGTGGCCGCCTGCACGGTGTCCGGATGGATATGGGCGGCCTCGGCCGGGAAAATATGGCTGGTGAGCCATTTGTCCAGGACCAGGTCATCGGCCAGGCCCCGGAACAAAGACATGGGAAGATGCGTGTGGGTGTTGACAAGCCCCGGCATCACAATGCCGCCGCAGGCATCAATGACCTGCCGGGCTCCGGCGGGATTGCCGGCCCCATCAGAACCCACAAAATCAATTCGCCCGTCTTTTATGGCCACTGCCCCGTTTTCAATGATTTCAAAATCCGGGTTTACCGTAACCACCACGGCATTGCGGATCAAAATATCAGCCGCCTGCCCCAAAAACGCCTCCTTTGTATCACTGACGAAAGTGGAAGATTATCGCTCAAAACACCTTGTCTGTAACCGCAAAAAAATTACTGTTAATGCCCGGTCCCCGGCTTCGGCCCAGGTAAAACCCTTCCAAGGAAGCCCTGCGGTCGGGGTCGGTTTTTGAAGCGACATTGAGCGTTTACGGAAAAATTCAGCAAATGCCGGAGCGTAAAAATTTCAAACTGTCTGAGGCCGGCAGGCCGAGTTTGTAAATTTGAGCGAAGGCATTTGATGAATCCGTAAACGATCAGGACCAAAAAAACCGACCCCGACTGCAGGGCTTCCTTCCTGACAAGGATCAAACCATATAAAACCTTCTTGCCATTCTGTCAAAGCCGATTTCATCCGTACTTTCTTATCTAAAATGAAATCCATTCTGCTTTCAATACAAAATTCCGCTTTTCCCTGGAATTGTTGAAGTTATCCGGCCAGGGAACGCATGCAAACCAACGCTGAAAGATTGCGGGCCTGGCCAACCTGTTCTGGCATTGGGAAAGGGTTTCTGTTAAATTTAACCTCGCTCAAAATGATCACAGAGCCAAGGAATCGACTTCCATGGAAATCTCTTTTTTACGCTATACCAATATTGTACTCCGTTACCCTGACGGCGAAACGGAAAAGCGGGTTTCCGAACGGAAATTGAGGCTCCAGGAGGCTCCTGAAACGAGGAAACTTGCTTTTTCGTGCCGCCGATCAGCCAGGGCGCTTATGGATTTCCTTTCTTCATAAAAACCGCTGCAGCGGAATAAACAACTTCCAAGGAAGTCCAAGGGCGGGGTCGGTTTTTGAAGCGACATTGAGCGTTTACGAAAAAATTCAGCAAATGCCGGAGCGTAAAAATTTCAAACTGTTTGAGGCCGAAAGGCCGAGTTTGTAAATTTTAGCGAAGGCATTGGCTGAATCCGTAAACGGTCAGGAGCGAAAAAACCGACCCCGACCGCAGGGCTTCCTTCCTGAAAAAACAGCGGGCGCGGTAAACAGCTTTTTACGAAACCTTTAAGGATTGCAGCATGAAAAACCCGTTAACAGCACAGCACCGGCAGATGAATGAGCAGTTTGAAGCCATTGTGGCGCAAATCAGCCAGGTGATGCTCGGCAAGGAGTCCCAGGTGCGCCTTGCCCTGACCTGCCTGTTTGCCGAGGGCCACCTTTTGATCGAGGATCTGCCGGGCATCGGCAAAACCACCCTGGCCAAGGTCCTGGCCAAATGCCTGGGACTGGAGTTCCAGCGCCTGCAGTTTACAAGCGACATGCTGCCCGGCGACATCCTGGGGGTATCCATATTCGACCAGAAAACCGGGCTCTTTCATTTTCACCGGGGACCGGTTTTCACCCAGGTGCTGCTGGCAGACGAAATCAACCGGACTACGCCTAAAACCCAGAGCGCACTGCTCGAAGCCATGGAAGAAGGCCAGGTCTCCTTTGAGGGCAAAACCCGGCGCCTGGAGCCGCCCTTTTTCGTCATTGCCACCCAGAATCCCCTGGAATACGCGGGCACGTTCCCCCTGCCCGAATCCCAGCTCGACCGCTTCCTGATGCGCATCGAGATCGGCTATCCCAGCCGGGCCGCGGAAAAACAGATCCTCAAAGGCCAGGGCACGCAGGACGCGCTGGAAACCATTGAGGCAAATATGAACAAAGACGATGTGCGGGCCATCCAGAAAAAGATCAAAAACGTGCACACCTCTGACACCTTTGTGGACTATGTCCGGGAAATCCTGTATTTCACCCGCACCAGCGACCATTTTCACGTGGGTCTTTCCCCCCGGGCCGGGCTGGCCATGATCCGGGCCGCCTGCTCCTGGGCCTGGCTGCATGGCCGGGATTATGCCCTGCCCGAAGATCTCCAGCAGATCCTGCCCTGGGTGGCCGGCCACCGGCTGCGATCCGGACAGGACCGCACGGAAATCGGCAGAAACCGGTTAATGGAAATTCTGGCTGAAATCCCGGTGCCGCTTTGAAATGGCCTTTTTTTGAAAAATTTTTAAATCCCGCTTCCGTCCGGCACCTGCCCTGAACCGTGGCCCGGAAAAACACCTATATTCTGCCCACCCGGCACGGACTGATGTTTCTGCTGGTGCTGGCGGCCATGCTGGCCGGCTCCATTAATTACAACAACAACCTCGGTTTTTTGCTGGTGTTTCTGCTCGGGTCCATGGCGGTTGTGTCCATGGTCCACACTCACCGCAACCTGAAGGGGTTAAAAATTTTATCTGTTTCCGCCCGCCCTGTTTTTGCACAGGAAACAGCCGTGTTTGTCTTTCTAATATCGCCGGAAGGCCGCCGGCGAAACGCCCTGGAATTTTTTTTTGAAAACCCGGGCTCCGCTATTGAAAACCTGAGCCCGGATGCCGAGGCCCGCATTTCGGTCAGGGTGGCCGCCCCAAAACGGGGGCTGCTCGTCCCGGGTCCCCTGACCGTGTCCACTTGCTTTCCCCTGGGCCTTTTTTATGCATGGACCCGGGTTCGGCTCAATTGTTTCTGCACAGTTTATCCCAACCCCATTGCCGCGGCATTTGAATTCAGTGAAATTGCAGAAGGGGGAACAAACCAGGACTCCGCGCCGCTGCTGTCCGGAACAGACGATTTTCTGGGCCTGAAAGTCTATCAGCCGGGTGACCCGGTCCGCCGGATTTCGTGGAAGGCCCTGTCCCGGGGCCAGGGTCTGTTTACCAAGGAATTTGCCGGCCACGGCCGCAGCAACATGGTGTTTGACTATGAACAAATGACCGGCCCGGACACGGAAACACGATTGTCTCAGCTCTGCGACCTGGTGCGCAGAGCTGCGGACGCAAACATGGAATACGGCCTGAACCTGCCCGGATCCTTTATCGCACCGGGCAGCGGCAGGGACCACCGCCACAGGTGCTTAAAAGCCCTTGCCCTGTTTGGAATCAATCAGGAGCCCCGGGACAAATGAATACGGAAAAAAAATACCTTCCTGCACTGATAGCCGCACTGGCTGCGGCCATCCTGCCCCACACCCTGCAGATGGCCCCCTGGATAACCGCGTGGTGTGCTGCCATGTGGGCATATCTGCTGTTATGCATGAGAACCGGCTGGCCCCAACCCGGGCGCAGGGTGCGGATTCTGCTTTCTGTGGCCGGCATAGCCGGTCTTGTGGCCACCTACGGCATCGGGTTCGGCTCAGATGCATTCGTGGGCCTGCTGGCAGTGATGGCTGCGTTAAAACCTTTTGAAATCAGCACCCACCGGGACCGGATGATTACCGTATTTATCGCCTACTTTATCATCATCAGCAGCCTGCTGCGATCCGAGACCTTTGCCATTACCCTGTATATGTTTTTTTCTGTGCTGCTGACCACAGCCGCCCTGGTGCGCATCAATGATCCGCTTGGCGCGTATAAAACAAGCGCCCGGCGAGCAGGCCTTGTCATGGCCCAGGCATTGCCCCTTATGATTTTGCTCTTTCTGCTGTTTCCCCGCCTGGAAGGCAGTCTGGTGGGGTTTTCACAAACCAATCTGGGCCAAACCGGATTTTCCGATCAACTCAGCCCGGGATCAGTGGCAAACCTGGTGCAAAACAACGATCCGGCCTTTCGCGCGCAGTTTGACGGCCCGGTGATTCTTCCGGAGCAGCGATACTGGCGTGGGGTTGTGTTTTCACGATTTGACGGCCGGGCCTGGCACAGTGCAGACCGGGTCCCGAAACTGAATCAATCCATCCAGGGCGGCGATTCAGTGGAATACACCATTTCCCTTGAGCCCCACAACCAGCAATGGGTCTTTGCCCTGGATCTGCCCGCAAAGGCCCCTTCGCGCCGGACGACCCTGAAGCGCGATTTCACGGTTGTGTCCAGGCGCAGCATCACCCGCAAGCGCAGATACCAAATGCGTTCCTATACCCGGTATAACACCGCCACGGTGGATTACGGGGTCAAAGACGCCCTGAACCTGCCGCAAGAAACCAACCCCCGGGCCCGGGACCTGGCTGCGGACCTGGCGGAAAATTCCACGGGATTTGGGGAAATTGTCGAAAATGCACTTTCTTTTCTCAGGGACAACAACTTTGCCTACACCCTGCAGCCCCCGCTTTTGGGACATAATCCGGTTGACGATTTCCTGTTTGAATCCCGCAAGGGCTATTGCGAGCATTATGCATCCGCCTTTGCCTTTCTGATGCGGGCAGCCGGGGTGCCGGCGCGCATTGTGGGCGGATACCTGGGCGGCCAGGTCAATCCCTGGGCGCAATACCTGATTATCCGGCAGTCTGACGCCCATGTCTGGGTGGAGGTGTGGTATCCGGAAAACGGATGGACCCGGGTGGATCCCACCCTTGAAGTGGCGCCGGAACGCCTGGACCAGGGGGCTGCCGGCTCGCTTCAGCCCGGGGAGCTGGGAGGAAATTTTGCCCGCAAATACTTACGACCCATTACCTCGTTTATTGACCAGGTCCGGCTCGGCTGGGACGCCATGGGCCTTCAATGGGAGGCTTGGTTTTCGGCTTATTCCAAACAGCAGCAACAGGACCTGCTAAAAGCCCTGGGCATTGACACCCGATCCTGGAAAGGCCCTTTTCTAATGCTCCTGGCGGCCGCAGCCGGCGCAGCAGGCCTGTTTTGGCTCCACGCCCGGTTGCAAAACCGGGCCGCCCGAAAAAAAACAGCGCCAGAAGCCCGGTATTATGAAAAATTCTGCTCAAAAATGGCCCGGGTCGCCATTGTCCGGCCACAACACATGGGCCCCCTCGAATTCGCCGAATATATTGCGGAAAAACGCCCGGATCTGGAAAAACCCGTGCATGAAATCACCCGCCTTTATATCGCCCTTCGTTACCGGCCGGCAGCAGGGCAAAACACCCGCAAACAATTCATCGCCAAAATCCGGGCCTTTGACCCGGCAAAAGACAAGCCGCCTGTCTAAAGTTTTGTCTGAAAACCGGAAATCCAAAACAACCGTTTGAGCGTGGGCTATGGGGTGGTGCCGCCCTGGCGTTCGCGCACTCGGGCCGGGCAGTTCTAAGGCTTGCTTCGCTGCGGCCGAAGTAATTCGGCCGCGGCCGCTCCGCTTCGCCAAGAACT